>JANWHI010000001.1 GCA_025450495.1 Candidatus Dormiibacter sp.
GAACTGGCATCATCGCTGCCGTGACTGGACTGAACGCCGCATAGTGCCGCGGTCGAGGAGCTCGCCCGACGAGATCGTCGCGCAGCCACCCTCCGCCGGCGTCACACGTGTACCTCAGCCTCGCGCTCGACACCGGCGACGAGGACGTCGACCCCAGCCAGGGCCACCGGTACGCCTCACCGTCAGCGCGGATCCGCCCACCCTGCTCGGACCCGGTCCACGCAGCTGGGCGCTCGCCGGCCTGCCCGCTGAGGTGGACATCGTGCTCGGCGAACCCGGCGACGGCGTGCTCGACGTCGACGTCACCGCCGCCACCTGCCGGGACGTCTCCGCACGAGTCACTGACGGTTTAAGAGCGACGGCTGGAGGTCCATAAGCGCCTCACGACCGACCAGCTGGTCGCGACGGACACCCAACAGCGTTGCCACACGGCGTCGGCGGGCTTCTGTTAGCGTTGCGGCCCTCGTATGCCTGAGGGGTAGGGGGTCGGGCGCGGTGCGTCGGCAAGGGGTTTGAACTTGGCGCGCCGGGCGGCGCTGGCGACGGTTGCCGTAGCCGTTTTGGCGGCGGTGGCTCCAACCACGATCGCCGTTCCGTTGGTCGCCCACGCCGACCTGACCACCGTCAGCGGCAACACGCAGCGCCAGGGCTGGGTGTCCAACGAGACCGCGCTGACGCCGGCGGCGGTCACGTCCGGCGGGCTCCACAAGACCCTCGACGTCACCCTCAGCGGGCAGGTGTACGCGGAACCGCTGGTGGTCGGCTCCTTGGTCATCGTCGCCACTGAGACCGACATGGTGTACGCGGTGGATCGCAACACCGGCGTCAAACAGTGGGCGGTGTCGCTGGGAACGGCGGAGCCCTCCAGCGCGATCGGCTGCAGCGACCTCACGCCAAATATCGGGATCACCAGCACTCCGGTGTACGACCCGAGCACATCCACCATCTACGTGATCGCGCGCACCTGGGACGGCAGCCACACGTCTTCGGCGAGCTGGAAGCTGCACGCTCTGTCCCTCTCAACCGGGAACGATGCCTCCGGGTGGCCCGTCCAACTCGGCTCCGCCATGGTGGCGACCAACGATTCAAAGCTCACATTCGATCCCGTCCGCCATGCGTCACGGCCAGGTCTGCTATTGATGGGCGGGCGCGTCTTTGCTGGCTTCGCCAGCTACTGCGACAGCTACCCCTACCAGGGGTGGATCGCCAGCATCTCCACGACGAACGGCTCGGTGAAGATGTGGACCGCTGAGCCGACCGCGAGCAGCGCCAACCTGAGTGGCACCGCTGAGGGAGGCGGGATTTGGATGTCGGGCGCCGGGCTGATGTCGGACGGGGCCGGACGCATCTTCTTCAGCACCGGCAACGGTTTCCCCGCATCCAACAATCCGCAGAGCATTCCGTCGCCAGGTGCGAGCGTGACCAACACCCCACTGGGGGAGTCGATCGTGCGGGTGGACGTGCAACCAGACGGTTCGCTCCAGGCGGCTGACTTTTTCGCGCCCCACAACGCAGCGTCGCTCAACGGCAACGATACCGACCTGGCGTCGAGCGGGGTCACCGCCCTGCCGGACAGCTTCGGCGTGCCCGGCCATCCGCATCTTTTGCTGGTCGGCAGCAAGGGCAGCGTCGACTATCTGCTTGACCGCGACAGCCTCGGCGGAATGACCTCAGCCGCCCCCGATAGGGCGGTGGCCGAGGCCGGCTCGGCGAGCTCGGTGTTCGGCCGCGCAGCCATCTGGCCGGGTGACGGCGGCTACATCTACCTCCCCTCAGAGAACGTCTCCACCCCCTGCCCGCCGTCGTGCGGTCTCGACGCGTACCAGGTTCGGCTCAGCGGTGGCACGCCCAGCCTCGTGCGCGCCGGGACGGCCGCGGCCGCGCAGGGCTTCGGCACGGGGTCGCCTGTGGTCACCTCCAACGGGCAGACCAGTGGTTCCGCCCTTGTGTGGCAGGTGGAGATGCCCAACAAAAACGAGTCGGGGCCGGAGCTGCGGACCTACCTGCCGGTGCCCCAGTCGGGCAAGCTGACGATGGTGTCGCACATCCCGCTGGGTCATGCCACCAACAAGTTCATCGTCCCGACACTCGACAACGGCCAGGTGTTCATCGGCACTTCAGACGGCCACCTGCTCGCCTACGGCCTGAACGTCACCACCGCCCCGGCAGCCCCAACCAGTCTCAGCGCCAGCCCCTTCTCGTCCTCCCAGACCAGCCTGAGTTGGACCGGCTCCAGCGGGGCCGGTGGCTACAAGATCCAGCGCTCTCCGGACGGCAGCAGCGGCTGGACCCAGGTCGGCACCAGCTCCTCCATCTCGTTCACCGACACGGGCCTTGTCCCATCCACCACGTACTCCTACCGCGTCCTCGCCAACAACAGCTTTGGAGACTCGCCGCCGTCCAACGTGGCCTCGGCCACCACGACCCCGGCGGCCCCAACCAGTCTCAGCGCCAGTCCCGCCTCGTCCACCCAAATCAGCCTCAGTTGGACCGCCTCCAGCGGAGCAACTGGCTACAAGGTCCAGCGCTCCCCGGACGGCAGCAGCGGCTGGAACCAGGTCGGCACCGGCTCCTCCACCTCGTTCGCCGACTCTGGCCTCAAGCACGCCACCAAGTACTACTACCGCGTTCTGGCCGGCAACGGGGCTGACTCCCTGCCGTCCAACGTGGCGTCGGCCACCACCTGGGCGGGCAGCTGGAGCTCTGGCACTTCCCTGCCCACGAATCTGACCGCACCCGCGGTCGGTGCGATCAGCGGCAAGGTCTACGTCGCCGGTGGGCAGAACACCCCTGGCACTTCGACCACCGCCGCTGAGGTCTACGACCCGGCAACCAGCGCTTGGAGCGCGCTTCCCTCCATGACGGTGTCGCGATCGTTCGCTGGCTCCGGCGTTATCAATGGGAAGCTGTACGTCGTCGGCGGGGAGGTCAACGCGGATTGCAATGCGGTGACCGGTGCGCTCGAAATCTTCGACACCGCCGCCAGCACCTGGGCGATCGGGCCGCCGTTGCCATTGCCGCGCTGCGACATCCTGACCAGTACGGTCGCTGCGAACAGCAAGCTGTACGTCATCGGTGGCGTGGGGCGTGGGTTTGTTGGTGCGACAAACGAGGTCGACGTTTTCGATCCGACCGCCAATGGCGGACTGGGAGGCTGGTCCCTGGGAACGCCCGAGCCCAAGTTGCTGGAGGCTCAGTCGGCGGTCGCCATCGGCACCACCATCTACGTGGCCGGCGGTTATGACCGCAGCGTTTCGCCGGCCGCGGCGGTGACCAACGTGTACGCCTACGACACCGTCGGTGGCACGTGGTCGACGCTGCCACCGATGCCGCAGGCGGAGTTGCTCGCGCCTGCTGCGGCGGTCGGCGGCAAGATGTATGTGCTCAGCACCGACGGCAACTCCTGTCCGTTCACGAACAACAACCAGGTCTATTCACCGAGCGCCAACTCATGGACGACTCAGGCGCCAGCGCCCACGCCGGTTCTCTATGCGCAAGCGGCGGCCACAAGCAGCCAGATCTTCCTCGTCGGCGGCAACACCTGCGCTGGACAGACCAATGACCTCCAGATCTACTCACCGGACCTCCCTGCGCCGCCCACCAAGGTCATCGCGACGCCGGCCAACGCCGCCGCCTGGGTAACCTGGTCCGACGGCGGGGCGGGAGAGACTGCTCCACCGCCAGCGAGCTGGACGGTCACGCCCTACCTGACTGGAAATCCTCAGAGCGCTGTCACCGTCGCCGGTAACCGTAACGAGACCTTCATCCGGGGACTGACCAACGGTGGCAGCTACACGTTCACCGTGGCGGCGACAGACTCCAACGGCACTGGTACCCAGTCGGCACCGTCGAGCGCTGTGGTGCCGAGTTCAACGACCCCGTCTCCGAGCACCATCCTGGGCGGCCTGTCTCAGCCGGGGGAGAACGCCAGCGATCCCAGCGGCAATATCTACTTCACGCAGAAGGGGTCGGGGTCCGTGCGGCTCTCGCGGCTCGCGCCGAATGCGACATCGGCAAAGACGCTGAAGATCCTGACCGGGAACAACGCGCGAATCGTGGACGTGGTCTACGCGACCAAAGACGGCCGCCTCTACTACATCACGCTTCAGGACGTGGCCGCGACGTCCTCGTGCGCTGCGCCCTGCCGCAGAACGGCAGTACAGCGCCTCAACCTCACCACGTTGACGACGAGTGACCTCGTGGTGAATCGCGGCACTTATTCCGGAGACGAGCGCGGCTACCACGTCACCGCTGGAACGCTCATCGTCGACCTGGCGCTGGACTCCGGGGGTGACGTCTTCTTCACCACAGTCACGTTCGATAAGAAGAGCGGTCAGATTGTCGGCCGCGTCATCGAACGGGGTTCCAGCGGCAAGACCTCGACGCTGGCGACCTTGCCCAAGGTCGCCGGGCAGTACGGGCGCTCCGGTCTGGTTGTCAACCCGTCGGGCCAGGCGGTGATCGTGCAACTCAACGATGGCACGCCAACCTCTGACCTCAATGTCGCGGGCGGGAAGAAGGTGGTGCTGAGCCAGGCGCCGACGCCGACCCCGCCCCCGTTCCCGACGACGTTCTCGGCCGGACAGCCCGCCGGTTTCGACAGCGCCGGCAACCTGTATCTGCTCCAGCGTGCCTTCTCTAACCCCGGCGGTTTCGGGTGTGCCCGGACGACAACCGATCGCGTGGTCCGCCTCGCCGCCGCTGTCCTGTCGACCGCCAACCCGCCCTCGACGGTCACGTCCTCCGGCACCTATGCCGGCTCCATCAACAGCTGGTTTGGGTCTTCAAGTCTCCTCCGCGTCGACGGCTCCGGCACGGTGTACTTCGGCCTCGCCTCCGAGTCAGATTCGTGCGCGGGCGGCGTGGCTTTGGCCACGTCTGAGCCCATCTTCGCGGCCGCCACCGGCGCCGGCGTCACGACACCGAGCCTGATCTCCTACCAGTCCGATCCCGGCACCAACCTCCCGACTCTCCAGGCCCCGTTCGGGATCGCGCTCCGGCCCACCGGCCCGATCATCGCGTCAGCAGCGGGAGCACTGTACGCAGGCTGACCGGGTTTTCGCCGGCCCCGACGGACGGGCCACGTTCGAATGGCTGACGGCTGCTGGGGAGCCAATGATTCGATGGCGTCGGATCGGCGGTCACAGGACCTTCGGCGACCCGTAGGCGCCGGCCCGAGGGAGGCCCTCGACACCTCGGCGACACGACCGCGTTGAGCGCCGCAATTGGTGCCATGGCGCGGCCAGGCTTCCACTACAGTCCGCGCCGCAGGACCGCGCGTTGTCGTGGTCAGTCGTCCGTAGGAGGTCACCGTGCTCAAGAGAGTCGCCGTGGTATCTCTGCCGCTCGTCGTGTTGGGCGTGTTGTCATTCAGGATGGTCGCCGCCGCGGACAACAACGGCAACAACGGCGACCACGGTAACGGCCCCAGCCGTTTCGTGGCCACCAACGGGAACGACGTGATCGGCGTCAGCAGCAACACCTGTTCTGACAGGGACACGCCGTGCCGCACGGTGCAGCACGCGGTCGACGTGTCGGACCCGGGCGACCACATTAAGGTCGCCGAGGGCACCTATGTCGAGCAGGTGAAGATCGACAAGGCGCTGGAGATCCAGGGCGCCGGCCAGGACAGGACGGTCATCAAGCCACCGCAGACCAAGGCATTCGACGTCCATGGCATCCACACCTACGTCGTCGAGCTGACGGGC
>JANWHI010000002.1 GCA_025450495.1 Candidatus Dormiibacter sp.
CGCGAGGCGATAGCCGCCGAACAGCGGTCGCGGGAGACCCTCGCCGCGGTGCAGCGGAAGGTCGACACAGACCGCAAGCAGCGGATCAACCATCTCCGGGCAATGGCCAAGCTGACCTCGCCGCCTGACCCGCGCCCACCCGTCCAGCGACCCAACGGGTACACCATGCTCGGAGGCGACACCGCGCCCTTCACCCGCCACGAGTGCAAGCAGGGCACCTGGGGCCAGGTCCTCCTGGTAAACGGCGTCAACTACCTCTGCGAGCCCTGCGCGGCCAGGCATCAGATTCACTGCGACCAGTGCGGGCGCCCCGATGACGTGATCACGAGGCACTTCAGCGATGGCGCGTGGGGGTGTGACGGACGCGCCGGCGACATCCAGCCGGTGCCAGGCGATCGGAAGGCGCGGCTTCCGATCTACGTCGGCCGATGAGAGGAGACACCCTGTGATGGCGTACAGCGGCACCAATTGGTACAGGGAGCGTCTCGCCGCTCAAGAAGTCCGCACCGGCGTGCCCGGTACGCGGCAGCGGCAAGAGACAGTGCGAGCAGGGCTCAACGAGCAGCGCGGGCGCCGCGGGACCATGGAATACGCGTGCACGTTCCCACGCGGAATGACCCCCGCGGTCAGCCGGCCACGCTCTCTCCCGCCCGCGCGAAGGCCGTACGGCTGGGCCGCCTGCGCCAGCGCGCACGGGCGCTCGGCCTGGCTCTCTCACCTGCCGATGAGCGCCCCCACCAGGCGTTGCGCGACCGGGCACGCTCGCTGTTCCGGGGGAGTGACGAGAGGATGCTGGCTCGCGCTCGCCACCGACTTGCGATCCTGAAGAGGGCGACCAGGCGGGCATGACGGGGCGCGCCATCGTCTCCGTCCTCCGCCTTTTCGCCCCCTGACCGCTGATGGAGTTCGCGAACGTCTCCACGGCCCCGGTGCTCGTCGACCAGTCCGACGGCCAGACCTACCGGGTGGGTGATCGTCACCAACGGCGTGATCGGCCCGGTGCAGGTGAGTTGACGGCGGGCGGTCTACTCACTCCCGCCTGCCCTCTGCTCACCTGGGGGGCACGCCGCGTCGCCCCGAACGCCTCTTTGACGGTTTAGGCCACCACGTATGGGTTGGGCAGGGCCGGGACCCTAGTACACCTGGCTCATGTGGAAGGCACGCCGCTGCGCGCACCGTGCTGACAGGAAGGCGGGAGAAGCTCGTCGCGTTTCGCGACGAAAAGGTGGCGTCGAGGACACCCTCGATTCCCGTGAACCTGGGGGTGACGACGTGGTGCGAAGGGTCGGCATCGTTCTGGCGGCCACGACGGCGCTCCTCGCTGGGTTGGTGACCGCACCCGTGGCACTGGCGGGGACATGCCCGGGGCCCTGCCTGGCACTCACGGTCTCCAACGATCTGAACGCCCCGCCGCAGGCGTCGACCGTGGACTACATCCCTGGGTGGGCGGTGCTGCACGGCACCCGGAGTTGGTTCTTTTCAATGGAGGCCGCAAGCGCGCTGACGGCCACCAATGCCTCGATCAGTGTCCATACCGGCTACCCGAAATCGAATTTTCCGGGCGTGACCAGCTTCCCGGTCTCGAGGTCGACCACGGCGCTGAATCCTGGTCAGACGCTCTCGCTTGGCTTGAATTCGACGATCGGCGAGACCTTCAGCGCTGGGTTCAGCTCCTCGCGGGTGATGAGCCCAGGAGTCATCCCGGCGGCCGGGGGCCACCAGACTGTCCAGGTCGCGTTCAAACGGACCACCGCCGTGGACTGCGCCGCCGGCGTGGCGTCATGCGGCTTCAACGGTAACCTGGTGACGGGGCTGGCCGGAGCATCAGTGCAGACGGTGACCGCTCCGTCGAACCTGAACCAGTCAGAGATCTTCAGTTCCAATGTGACTGGCCCCGGCGCGGACTGGACCGTGAACAATCCCATCCTCGGCAAACTGTACGTCGTCACGGTCACGATCAAGCTTCCCGCGCGGGCACACTCGTACCAGTACAAGCCGTGGCTCGCCATTGACCTCAGTGGGGCTGGTCCGCACGGGTGCCAAGTCGATCCCTGTACGGCATTGGCGACCACCCAGGTCACGCTGGCGGATCCCTCACTCGACGGCGCCACGCCGGGCGCCGGCAGGATCACCTTTTCCGCCAAGCAGTTCTTTGAGTGGGACGAAGGCGGGCCGCCTCGGAATGTCCAAGTCCGATTCTCCGGGCTCATTCACTGACGAGAGCCGCGCCCATAGAAGCGGACCGGCCCTAACGAGGTGCGGTTGATGGTTCGGCCGTCCCAGGATGGCATCGAGGCGGAGGCATTGTCGACCGAGTGCGACCCCCACTGGCACACAAACTGGCACACAACGCCCCGGAAACGCTTCCCGATAGGAGCCCTTGAGGTTGCCGGAAAATGGTGAAAACCCTTGTGTAGCACCATATCTGGTGGCGGAGAGGGTGGGATTCGAACCCACGGTGGCTATTAACCACACCGCTTTTCGAGAGCGGCACCTTCAACCACTCGGACACCTCTCCGGTCGGCGAGTATAGCGGCGGCGTTTCAAGGCACCCGATCAGCGCATTGAAGCGAGTGAGTGGGTCCACCCAGGCGCGCGGTCGCCGATGTCGTCGGCTATCTTGCCTCGGGTGATCGAGACCGAGGGGCTCACCAAGCGCTACGGGCAGCGTGACGCGGTGAGCAAACTGACCATCAGCATCCCGCGTGGCGTGATCGCGGGGTTCGTCGGGCCCAATGGGTCGGGCAAGACCACCACCATCCGCATGCTGCTCGGCCTGGTGCGTCCCACCTCGGGGACCGCCCGCGTGATGGGCCACCCGATCACCCACCCGCGAGAGTACCTGCACCGCATCGGCGCTCTGATCGAGGGACCGGCGTTCTACCCGGGCCTCTCGGCACGCGCCAACCTCCAGGTCCTCGCCACTCTTGGTGGCTTTCCGCATGCCCGCATTCCAGGGCTGCTCGAGCAGGTTGGCCTGGGCGATCGTGATCGCGACCGGGTCGGCGGCTACTCGCTCGGCATGAAGCAGCGCCTCGGCGTCGCGGCAGCGCTGCTCCCAGAGCCGGAGCTGCTCATCCTCGATGAGCCGGCCAACGGCCTGGATCCTCCCGGGATCCATGAGATGCGCGCATTGATGCGATCCCTGCGCGACGCTGGCGCCACCATCTTCGTCAGCAGCCACCTGCTCGGCGAGCTGGAGCAGGTGGCCGACTGGCTGGTCGTGCTCAAGGACGGCGCCGCGCTGTTCGCGGGGCCCGCTGCCGAGGTGATCGGGGCGCGCAGCGGTGGATTGACGGTGCGACCCGAGCGGGTCGATCAGCTGGAGATCGTCGAGCGCATCGCCCAGGCGAAGGGCTACGTGGTGACGCGCAGTGACGGCGCCGTGCACGTGGCCGCCCCGGCCGATTTCGCCGCGGCGCTCAACCGCAGCTGCATGGCAGCCGGCGTCACCCTCGTCGAGCTCCACTCCGTTCAGGCCACGTTGGAGGAGAGCTTCCTGACCATGATCGAGGGCGGGGCGTCGTGATTCGCGCCTTTGCATCCGAATGGATCAAGCTTCGCCGCCGCTCGATCCTGGTCGGCGGCCTGTCGATGACCGTCCTGGCCGGCGCGGGCGTCGCCTTCGGGATCATCAGGGTGGCCACGAGCCAGCGCCGCGATGCGGTTCTCGAGCTGCTGGTGCTGCGCTCGGGCGACGGCTTGGTGGCGGCGCTGATCCGGGTCAGCGACTTCATCGTGGTCATCCCGCTGGTGATCGTCGCCGCCGCGGTTGCCGGGGAGTTCGCCCAGGGAACGATGCGCAACCTGCTGGTGCGCGAACCCGGTCGAATCCGACTGCTGCTCGGCAAATTCGCGGCTCTGCTCGTGTACTGCCTGATCGCCTCGACGGTGGCCTTTGGGGTGGGCGCGCTCATCGCGTTCCAGGTGGCGCCGCACGAGGGGATCAACACCGCTCCGTGGACCACGCCCGACGCGCTGCACAACCTGTTGTCGCTGTGGGGAAACCTGCTCCTGTCGACCACCGCATGGTGCGTGCTCGGCCTGCTCGGAGCCACCGTCTTCCGCTCCCCAGCGGCCGCGGTCGGTGTGTCGCTGGTGTTCCTCCTGGTGGTCGAGAACCTGGTCATCGCCATCTGGACGGAGGCACCGCAGTGGCTGTTCGTGACGCTGAACCAGGCGATCATCGCCGGCGGGAACACGAATTCAGACTACGGCCGCGCGGTGGGCTTGATCGGCCTGTACTGCGCGTGCGCGGTCGTGGTCGCAGCGGTGGTGTTCCGCCGCAGGGACGTCTCCGCCTGATCGCGACGTGTCAGGCCCGGAGGTGCTCGCCGCGGCGGCGCAGGAACGCTGCGGTCGCCAATGCCAGCCCACCGAGCACGGGCAGCGCCCACGGTCCGGTGAGCCCGCTGTGCGCCGTGGTGGCCGGAGCACACTGGCCGTCCAGGCCGCTGGGCCGTCGCACCGGGCCGGGCGACGGTTCCTGCGCCGGCATCTGGGCGGTCGCCGGCACCGGGTAGCCCGAGGAGAAGCTGGCGCTGATCAGAGTCCCGGTCGGCGCCGGGCATTCGCTGAGCACGCGGGGGTCGGCGCGGTTGGTGATCGGGAGCGTGGGTGCCGACGTGTTCGGCGCGGCGGCGAAGTTGAAGGAACTGGTCATGTCGCCGGTGTTTGCTTCGCGCCACTGGCTCAGGCCGGGCGTGTTGGTGGCAGCGTGGCGGCGGGGCACGCGCACCTTGAAGACAGCCTCGACGAAGCGGAGAAGTGAGGTGTGGTCGAATGAGTCGCTGCACACCAACGGGCCGCCGCCGGGGTTGGCGTTGCGACTGAACGGCGAGATCACCAGCGCAGGAACACGGAAGCCGAGCCCCACCGGCTGGTTGAGGAACCCCGCACCCTCGGCCAACGCAGTGGGGCCGAGCTTGGCGACGTTGAAGAATTCACCCGGGTGCTGGGCAGCGCCGCCCGACGGGACGGGTGGCGGCACGTGGTCGAAGAAGCCGCCGTTCTCGTCGTAGGTGATGAACAGCGCGGTGCCCGGCCATTGTGGGGAGTTGAGCAGGGAGAGGACCACCTTCTGCGCGTCGTCCTGTCCCCACTCAACCGGTGCAGGCGCGTGCTCGGTATCCACGAGGCTGCCCAGCACCCACGACACCTGTGGCAGCCTCCCGGTCAGCGCATCGGCCGCGAAGTCCGCCGGGAACGCGTTGGAGCCGAAGGCGTTGGCGCTCAGCGCCGGGTCGCCCCCGACGGGACGGTATTGCGGGAAGTAGCGGAGCACGTTGTCACCGAGGTGCGCGTCGGGCGTGCCGTACACCTTCCAGGTGATTCCCGCCGCGGTGAGCAGCTCCGGGTACGGCTTCCAGCGGTGGCCGGTGCCGAGATCCGCGCCGGGTGTCTGAATGCTCGTGCTCGTCTTGGTGTCGAGGAACTGGCCACCGCCATCCCAGCAATCGGGGTCGGCCGTGCCAGTCATCGAGTAGAGGCGGTTGATGTCGGTGCCGCCGATGACCGAGCAGTGGTAGTTGTCGCAGATGGTGAAGTTGTCGGCCAGCGCCCAGTAGAGGTCGACGTCGCCGGAGTGGTCGCGTGCCGGCGAGCCCTGGTAGTAACCCATGGTGATGGCGGCGAACTTGCCGTTGCCGCCGGGGTTGCTGGCCAGGTGGCGGGTGACCCAGTTGTTCATCCTGCCGCCATTCCACATGGCGTGCTGGTCCGCCCACTGGTGGCCGATGTCGTTGGTGCACTCACCCTGGCTGGTGGACGGCTCGGTGGTGTTGATGTGGAAGGGGAGGAGCGGGTCAGGAACGCCGGGGATGGCGCCTGCGGGATAGGCCTGCTTGAAGATCGTGGTTCCGTCGTCCGCGGCGCTCAGGCGCACGGTGCGGTCGTCGAAGCCGCGCACCCCCTTGTAGCGGCCAAAGTAGTGGTCGAAGGAGCGGTTCTCCTGGATGAAGATGACGATGTTCTTGACGTCGCTGAGGCTGCCGCAGGTTGGCTGCGTGGCCGCGATTGCCCTGAGCAGCTCCGGCGAGACGCCGCCAAGCGCCAGCGCGCCGCCGGTGGCGGCGCCGGCCTTGAGGATGTCGCGACGGCTTGGTCGGATCGACATTGTCATGGCCTCAGAACGACGCTGTGGTGGAGGAGGGGCAACCGGCAAGAGTCACGGTGAGCGGGCCGTCGGTGGTGACGTGGAGCACGACGTTGCAGTCGACGTGGGCGCGGGCGACGTCGATGGTCATGGCTGCCACGTTGGTGGCGTTGATGGTCAGGCTGTCGGAGGGTGGTGCCGTTGGCACCGGCCCCCACGTCTTGAACTGGCTGGCATAGGCAATCGCCGGGAGCGTTCCGCCGGTCAGCGCGCCCGCGCCGTGCTGGGTGGCTGAGGGCGTCGGGTCGCCGGCGCCGAACCCGTGCGAGACGACGTCGATCGTGCCCGTCGTGGTTGCGTTGCGCGCCGTCAACCCGGACACCCAGTACGCGTGGTTGGCGACGAAGCCGTACGCCGGGTAGTCGAGCGCCGGGTCGATGACGTACGTGACGTGCGCGGGGTTGCGGTTCACGGTGGTGGTGCCGAGGAAGGCGGCCGCCGGCGCGAACTGGTCGTTGATGGCCAGAGTCAGGTGTTCGCCCGGTGCGTAGACGTCGAGCTCGTACCGGTAGCCGGCGCTGTCGAGCGCCAGCGCGGTCGGCCCGTAGGAGGCTGCCGGCACGAGCTCGTCGACGGCCATGTTCCACATCAGGAAGGGGATGTTGCGCAGCGACGGCACCAGCGCGTTGACGGCGCTGTACCCCACCGTCGGTTGCGCCTTGGCGAACAGGTCGGGAAATTCCTCGGCGAGCTTGAAGGTGCCCATGCCGCCCATCGAGTACCCGGTGATTACCGTCCATTTGGGGTTGAGCAGGTAATGCGCGGCGACATCGGCCCAGACCTCGAACACGTCAGCGCCGGCGATGCCGTCGTTGAAGCCGTCGGGGCCCCGCGACTCCGACGTGATCACGATGGAACCAGCACCGCGCTCACCGAACTGCGACTGGTTGTGGCTGCTGAGGTACTGGTTGTAGTTGGCGCCGAGCGAGTGCAAGAGCAACGTCATGCCATACCCGGCGGGTGGCCGCGCCTGCAGCGGCACGTAGATCGCGTAGGGCTGCAGGTTGCCCTGGTACTCACCCGGGCAGCTGGTGCCACCGTTGACGGCGCCGGGGAAACACGCCACTGCGTAGTTGTTGCCCGCGGCGGTCTGAAAGTGGCTGGCGAGGATGCGATCCATCGGCCCGGTGACGGGGACGCCGGAGTTATCGGTGGCGCGGGCGGCGAGCTTGGCGAAATCGACGTTGGCGTGGAACGGGGTGATGTCGCCGGCCGCCAGCGCTGCGCCCTGCGCCTGGTCGCGCCACCACGCGGGGTTCGTCGCCGTGTTCGCCGGGTCACGCGCGTCAGGCATCGGCTCCTGCGCATTACTCCGGAACGCGACATTGAAGAAGGCCGCCGGTGCGGTGGCGGCTCCCGCGCCGCCCGGGGTGGTGGCGCTCTGGGTGGCCGCGGGCAGCAGATACGCGCCCGTCGCCCGGTTCCACAGCCCGAGGCCCATCGCCAGGCGGACGACACCGGTGCCCGGGTTCCACTCGGTCGTCGGGATGCGAACCTCCACCTGGTGGCGGCTGGTGTCGACCGTTGCAGTCGGCGCGGGACCGGCGACGACCGCGTTCGTGCCCGCGTGGACGAGCTCCGCGACCATGCCTGTCGACGTCCCATGCACGGTCAGGAACAGGTTGGCGGGGGAGACCACGTTGGCGCCGTGGGGGAACGCGAACGTGGTGCCGTCGACTCCACCGATGGCCACCGAGAAGGCCACCAGCGACGGGTCCTGCATCGTGCTCAGGGTGACCCGGAAGGCGGTGGCGCCGGCGATCGGCTTGGCGCGGAACTCGACGAGGTCGGCAGCGTTGTTGGCGTAGGCGGGGTTGGTGGGATACGTGTAGGTGCCGGCCGGACGCGAGAAGGAGTTGCCGGTGCTGCGCTGATCCTGGGGATCGGGTAGCTGGGTGGCGCCGTGGTCGTCGTCTAGGAAGTCCTGGCTGAGGAACTCGCCGCCCCGGTATGCGCTGGCGCCTGAGATGAGGATCGACGGTGCCTGCCAGATGCCGGCGTTGGTCAGCTGGGGGGTGGTGGCCGGCGCCTGATAGAGGATGTCGGGGCCCGGGCGCGACCCGGGACCGATGTACAGGGACGGATTGGCGGCGGCTGATGACGTGCCCGCGGCCCCGCCGGGAGATGAGGTGGCACCCGCCACGAGCAGGGCGACTGTGAGCGCCGCAGACCAGCGAACTCGACGCGCCCGGAATTCGTTCCGTCGCATGGCTTCCCCTTCCAATCAAAGCCGGCTTCGAGGCGGAAAAGAATAGGCGAAGCGTTCTTGCGCGGGCGCAATGAGATCGCTCGTTCTGGGTCGGCGGGGAGGCGCCGGTACAATCGCCGGCGGAGCGATCGCCTAGTCTGGTCGAGGGCGCCGCACTGGAAATGCGGTATCCGGGGTAACTCGGATCGAGGGTTCGAATCCCTCTCGCTCCGCCATTCCCTTACAGAATAGGGGGATATCCGCGCTGAGCGCAAGTGAGATTGAATCAGGGCAAACGCAGCGTTCGCACCTTAGACCCAACGCAGACCCAACGATGTCGCAGCGCGCTACTATTGCGGAGCTCGGTCACACGGGGCCGTGGGCCACCGGTTTCCGAGCAGGAATAGCGGAGGCGACTGCAATGGCCGCTACTGCAAAGCAGGTCCGTGGCGCCAACGGAGAAGGTGGTGTTCGTCAGCGCCCCAGCGGCTGCTGGGAGGCGAGAGCAGCCATTGTTGACGCCGCTGGCCGGTTGCATCGCCGCTCCTGAATCGATCCCCTGGGTGGTGGGGGCAGCGAGGAGCCGAAAGTCAGGCTGACCGTGCACGTTCCCCACGAACGTCCCCAATAGCCTGGATGCCACACGCAGTAACAAGGCCGGAGTTCGAGGTGTGAGGAGGGTCGCGTCGAGGGCGACCTGCGGGAGTGTGACGTTCTGTGGTTTGAACACGCCCAGCACGACGTGACGTGAGCCCGTGTTGCCGCTAAGAGGAAAGCTATAGGAC
>JANWHI010000003.1 GCA_025450495.1 Candidatus Dormiibacter sp.
TCGAAGCCGCGTTCGCGCGGCGTCGCTCACAGCGGACCCTTGTCGAACGACTGGTTCTGGCCATCACCGGCATCAACATGAAGATGCGCCAGTACGAGGTGGGCGAGAGGTTCTGCGAGGCGGTCGCAAGCGCCGGTGGGGTCACCCTGCTGAACCGGGTCTGGGAGGGTCCGGCGATGATGCCCACGCCGGCCGAGCTCCGCTCACCCGCAACCTGGGTGGCGCGGGCCCGCCGCTAGCGACCGTCTAGCGCCTCGCGCAGGCGGCGCAGGTGCCGACGATCTCCACGGTGTGGCGCACGTCGACGAAGCCCTCGGCCCGCGCAACCTGGTCCGCCCAGCGCTCGACCGCGGGCCCGGCCACCTCGACGGTTCGGCCGCACTCCCGGCACACCAGGTGATGGTGGTGGCCACCGGACTCGCAGCGGCGGAACAGCGTCTCACCGGTCTCGGTGCGCACGGTGTCGACCGCGCCTCCCTCGGCCAGGGCGCGCAGGTTGGCGTAGACGGTGGTGAGGCCAACGCCCGCGCCGTCAGCTCGGAGCTGGGCGTGCAGGTCCTGGGCGCTGCGGAAATCGGTGCAGGCCGCCAGCAGCTGTTCGAGCGCGACCTGTTGCCTGGTGGTTCGTTGCCGCTGCATCGAGGGTCATGGTAGCATCCCTTCTCGGAACGGTAACCATTGCAGATAACGGCCAAGGAGAAGTCGCCCGTGTTCGGCTCGGTGCATCGCCCCGTCCACCTGATGCGGCTCCGCACCGGGTGCGCAGGCCTGGTGGGCGGCGTCCTGCTCGCCGGCTGCGGATCCGCGGCTCCGTTCTCGACCCCGGCAGCGGGTGGCCGGGTGGCGGTGGTCGCCGCCGAGAACGTCTGGGGGGACATCGCCGCTCAAATCGGCGGCGGCCATGTCAGCGTGACCTCGATCATCGTCGACCCCAACGCCGACCCCCACAGCTACGAGACCGATCCCCGTGGTGCGTCGGTGGTCACCAACGCGTCGTTCGTCATCGAGAACGGCGCCGGCTACGACGACTTCATCGACAAGCTGCTCGGCACCAATCCCAACCCCGCCCGCGACGTCCTCTCCATCGCCCAGACCGTCGGGGTCGGCGGCAGCAACCCCAACCCCCACCTCTGGTACAACCCGGATTACGTGACCGCCGCCGCGCGCGCGATCGAGACCCACCTGGCCGGCCACGACCAGGCGGACGCCGCCGTCTTCCAGGCCAACCTGCAGGTCTTCCTGGCCGCGTACCAGCCGTACATCGACACTCTTGCCGCCATCCGGGCCAGGTACAGCGGCACGCCGATTGCCTACACCGAGCGCGTTCCCGGCTACCTGGTCGACAAGACGATGCTCCACCTGGGCACGCCCGCGTCGTTTGCTCAGTCGATCGAGGACGGCAATGATCCGAGCCCCGTGGACACCGCCGCGATGGACAACGCGATGACCCACAAGCGGGTCGAGGTGCTGCTGTACAACGCGCAGGTGACCAGTCCGGCGACGCAGAAGGTGCGCGACCTGGCCACTGCCAACGGGATCCCGGTCGTCGGCGTTGCTGAGACCATCCCGGCCGGCGAACCCGACTTCCAGGCGTGGCAGATCGGGCAGGCGAAAACGATCCTGGCGGCGCTCGGCGGGTGACCTCGTCCGCGCCGGCGATCCGGCTGGCCGGCGCGGCCCTTGCGTTTGGCGAGCGCAGCCTCTGGGGTGACCTCACCCTCGAGGTCGCTCCTGGGGAGTTCCTGGCCGTGCTCGGCCCCAACGGCTCGGGTAAGACCAGCCTGCTCAAGGTCCTGCTCGGGCTGCAGGCGCTGTCCTCGGGAACAGTGGAGGTCTGTGGGCGCAACCCGCGCCGCGGCAGCAGCCTGGTCGGCTACATCCCGCAGCAGCGATCGTTCGACCGCGACCTGCCGCTGCGCGGCCGCGACCTGGTGCGCCTTGGCCTCGACGGCCACCGCTGGGGCGTCGGTCTACCCCACCCTGGCTCTCGAGCCGTTGTCGCCGGGGTGATCGAGGCGGTCGGGGCGGCCCGCTATGCCGACCGGCCCATCGGGGTCCTCTCCGGTGGAGAACAGCAGCGCCTGCGCATCGCCCAGGCGCTGCTCGGCGACCCGCAGGTCCTCCTCTGCGATGAACCCCTGCTCTCGCTCGACCTCCAGCACCAGCAGGCGATCACCGCGCTCATCGACCAGCGCCGGCGCGATGCCGACACCGCGGTCGTCTTCGTCTCCCACGAGGTCAACCCCATCCTTCCGATGATCGATCGGGTGCTGTACCTGGTCGGCGGCCGGTGGGCGGTGGGCACGCCCGACGAGGTGATGACCAGCGAGCGACTCTCCAACCTCTACGGAACCGAGGTCGACGTCTTCCGGGTTCACGGCCGCATCGTGGTGATCGGTGCGCCCGACGCCGCCCATGGCGAGCATGGCGGCGAGCACCATCACCCTGACGTTGCCGAGCTTCTCTGATGGGGCTCTGGGACTACCTGGGCCAGCCGTTCGCGCAGCACGCGTTGCTGGCGGGCACGCTCGTCGCCATCACCAGCGGCATCATCGGCCCGTTCGTGGTCACCAGGAAGATGGCCTTCGCCGTGCACGGCACCGCCGAGCTCTCGTTCACCGGCGCTGCGGCGGGGCTGGTGATCGCGGCCGACGCGGTGGCCGGCGCCCTGCTCGGCTCGCTGGTCGTCGCCACCGCCATCGGTGTGCTCGGTGTTCGCGAGCGCGAGCGTGATTCCGCGATCGGCGTGATCCTCGCCTTCGGCCTCGGCGCCGGTGTCTACCTGCTGAGTCTCTACCACGGCTTCGCCACTGAGGCCACCAACATCCTCTTCGGTCAGATCTTCGGCGTCAGCAACGGCCAGCTGCTTCTCCTGCTCGGCGTCGCCACAGGGGTGCTGCTGGCCATGGCCGTCCTCTACAGGCCACTGCTGTTCGCCTCGGTGGATCCCGAGCTCGCCGAGGCTCGTGGCGTCCGGCTCCGCCTGGTGGGTGTGCTCTTCCTCTACGTCCTCGCTCTCACGGTCACGGAGGCGGCGCAGATCGTGGGCACGCTGCTGGTACTCAGCCTGGCGATCACCCCTGCGGCAGCGGCGCAACGGCTGTCCGCCCGCCCGGCCGTCGTCACCGGCCTGTCCGTGCTCTTCGCGGTGCTCGCGTGTGACGGCGGCCTGCTCGCCAGCCTCCAGAGCAACACCATCAAGGCAAGTGTTTTCGTCACCACATTCAGCTTTGCCATCTACGTGCTGGCACGCGTCGCGGGAGGCGCGCTGCGGCTCGGCGCGCCGAGGTCGCGGCCGCAGCTGTGGCGCCGCCACAGAGCCAGCTGACCATTCATGTAGCTTGGTGAGGTGAGGAGCGTCAGGATCGGCGCCGGCCAGGGCTTCTACGGCGACACCCCCGACGGCGCGGTGGCGGTCGCGCGGCACGGCGACGTCTCGTACATCTGCTGCGACGCGCTGGCCGAGCTGACCATGGCGATCCTGCAGAAGGACCGGCTGCGCGACCCCGCCAGCGGTTTCGCACGCGACCTTGGCGCCTTCATGCGTGCGCTCCTGCCGGCCGCCCACGAGCAGGGCATCCGCATCATCACCAACGCCGGCGGGATGAATCCCGCTGCCGCAGCCGGCGCGATCACCGACGTCGCCGCTGAGCTCGGCATCACCGGCATGCGTGTCGCCACCGTCGCCGGTGACGACATCACCGCGCGCATCGACGACCTCCGCGGCGGCGGGATCGAGCTGCGCAACGTGGACACGGGCGCGGACCTTGCCACCATCCGTGACCGCATCGTGTTCGCGGTCGCCTACCTGGGCGCGCGGCCCATTGTCGATGCCCTCGAGCGCGGCGCCGACGTGGTGGTGACCGGCCGTGTCGCCGACGCATCGCTCTTCGTCGCGCCGATGGTGCACGAGCTTGGCTGGCGCTGGGACGACTGGGACCGGCTCGCCGCCGGGGTGGTTCTCGGCCACCTCATGGAGTGCTCGGGGCAGGCAACCGGGGGCAACTTCAGCGGTGACTGGTGGAACATCCCCGACCTCGACCGCATCGGCTATCCCGTCTGCGAGATGGCTGAGGACGGCTCCGCGTTGCTGACAAAACCAGCCCAAACAGGTGGACGCGTGTCGGTGGAGACGGTCAGCGAGCAGCTCCTGTACGAGGTGCTCGACCCCCGCCGCTATCTCAACCCCGACGTCGTCGCCGACTTCACGTCCGTGCGTCTCGATCAGGTGGAACCCGACATCGTGTCGGTGCGCGGCGTCCGCGGCAGTGAAAGGCCGGGTGAGCTCAAGGCGATCATCGGTTATCTCGACGGCTGGCTCGGGGCGGCGATGATCGGCTACTCGTGGCCGCACGCGCTCGCCAAGGCGCGCCACGCGGCCATGCTCATCGACAGGCTCGCCGGACGCGCCGGCGTCGTTCCCGTCGAACAGGTTGTCGAATTCATCGGGGTCGACTCGCTGCACGGTGACGCAGCCGACGGCAGCCACGCCGCCGAGGCCAACGAGGTGCTGCTGCGCGTCGCCGGCCGCTTCGACACCGAGGCGCACGCACGCGCTTTCCCGCGGCTGGCCATCCCCCTGGCCCTCAACGGGCCGCCGTTCATCGGCGGGGGCGCGACGCCGCAACCGGCCCGCGCCTTGCTCGGGGTCTGGCCGGCCCTGCTGCCCCGGCAGCACGTCGAAGAGCATGTCGCCGTGGCGTTCGGTGAACCCTCACCATGAGCCGCGACGTGGCGCTTGCGGATGTCGCCAGGGCGCGGAGTGGCGACAAGGGTGACCTCGCCAACGTGGCGCTCTTCGCGCCCTGCGAGGTCCTCTACGCCGCCTTCGTGCGCGAGGTCACGGCCGAGCGGGTGCGCGCCCATTTCGGCCGTTTTGTCCGCGGCCGGGTGGAGCGGTTCGAGGTGCCCAACGTCAGCGCTCTCAACTTCGTGCTCCACGAGGCCCTCGACGGCGGCGCCGCCCGTTCGCTGCGCAGCGACCCGCTCGGCAAGTCGTTCGGCTCGCTGCTCCTGCGCATGCGCGTCACCCTGTCGGATGAGGAGATGGCCGCCGCGACGCCGCCGGCCGCCCCATCCAGCTGAGCGCCAAGTGGAGGCTCGGGGTCAGATCCGGTTCAGCACCTGGCTGCGGCGGCGCTCGTATTCGACGGCACTGATCTGGCCGCGGTGGCGCAGCCCGCGAAGCCCGCGGATCTCGCTGAGCAGGTCGATCAGCGGTGCCTCGTTCCGCGGCAGCGCCCACCGGGCCTGCCCGGCCTCCACGTGCAGCTGCGGCGGTCGCGTGTCCCAGGTGCGCAGGAAGAAGACGGCCTTGAGCGCGTGGTACGGGAGAGCCAGCACGTCGGCCCGGTCGGCGTGCGGGCGGACCAGTTCCATGACCATGCCGTGGCGGCGCCGGTGGGGTACCTCGCGGAGCAGGCCCGTCACCACCTCGCCGTCCCAGAAGTGCAGAGCCACCTTGCGCGCCACGTCGTCGGGGATGGGCTCAGTGACACGGTCGCCCTCCAGCAGGATCCGTTTGACCGATGCCAGTGGAACGATCGCAGCGCGGCTGTTGCTCGACCGGCCGTCGATGCGCATCAGGAACTCAGGACGGTCGAGGTCGAGGTCAGTGGTGCGGCCTTCGGCGATCTCGTCGTCGTCGAAGCGCACCACCACGCGGCGTTCAGCGTTGCGCATTCCCGGCGCTAGAATCGCCACCGCTGCTTCCCTTGCCGGCGGGCGCTGATCGACATCTGGCTGCGTCCGATGTGGGCGGGTTCGTCTGTGCATTGGTTAGACGTTCCGCGAGGTCCAAATCTTGCAGCCGAACGAATTTGCCACGCGAACGGACAGCCGGGTGCGCGGGGACCTCGGTGATATAGTTGCTGCGATCGGACCACAGGATGTGTTCCCGAATGGAGGGGACGATCACGGAGCAATCGCCACGGTCGATACCTCCGTCCGATGATCTCGTTCTGATCACCGCCTACCTGGCGGGGGACGTCGCGGCATTCGACAAGCTGTTCCAGAGGTACCATGCTCGTGTGCGGGCGGTGTGCCTTCGCTACGTCGGCGACGAGGCCCTCGCTGAGGACCTGGTCCAGGAGACGTTCTACAACGTCATCCGCGCCCTGGCCCGCGTCGACCAGAGCTTCAACTTCGGTGCTTGGCTGCACCGCATCGCCGTCAACATCTGCCAGGACGAGCTGCGCCGCCGCAACCGTCGCGCGCTCCACGTCGACCAGTGCGGCGGCGACCCCGAGGAGGCGATGCTCAAGCTCGCCGACCACGACGCCACCGGGCATCCCGAGGAGGCGCTCGAGATGAGCACGCTCCGTCAGCTGGTCTGGGACGTCGCCAAGAAGCTGCCGGAGCGCCAGCGCATGGTGCTGACGCTGCGCGAGCTGCAGGGCATGTCGTACGCGACCATCGCGCGCGTGATGGGCATCACCGACGCGGCGGTGGAGACCCTGCTGCACAGGGCGCGGAAGCGCTTCAAGCAGGAGTACCTGCGCCTCGAGAGCCCGCCGGAGGAGCACGCGCGCTGCGCCGACCTGGCGTTCATGATGACCCGGAGCCGGCTCAGCCCCGAGGAGAAGCGAGCGGCACTCGACCACCTGGAGACGTGCCCCCTGTGTCGCGAGGCGTACACCAAGACGGCGGCGGTCGGCGCTCGCGCGCCCGAGATGGCACCCGCCTAGCGCTCTGCGCGCCCAACGCTTTCAAGGGCACCCTCACGGCTGCCGTCGTGGCCACGGCGCTGGCCAGGGGGATCGAGGATGCCGGCTGGACGGCGCGCAGCCTGCCCGTGGCCGACGGCGGCGACGGGACCCTCGACATCCTTCTCGCCGCGGCCGGTGAGCAGGGCCGCGAGCAACGGGTGCCGGTGCACGGTCCGTTCGGCCGTTGGCGAACGGCTCGGCTCGGCTGGATCGGGGAGCGCGTCGCCGTCGTGGAGATGGCCGAGGGCTCCGGGCTGCGCCTGCTGGGCCGGCGGCGCGACCCCATGGGCGCCAGCAGCGCCGGCGCGGGCGAACTGCTGCGAGCCGCCCTCGAAGGCGGCGCGCGCCGGGTCATCGTCGGGGTGGGAGGCAGCGCCACGACGGATGGCGGGATGGGGATCCTGGTCGCCCTGGGCGCTCGCCTTCTCGACGAGCGGCGGCGGCCAGTCGCACCGGGAGGGGGCGCCCTGGAACGGGTGGCCACCGTCGACCTCTCGGCCGCCCACGCTCACCTGCGCGGTCGCCGGGTGCAGGTCGCAGTCGACGTCCGCAGCCCGCTCTACGGGCCGGACGGAGCCGCCCACGTCTTCGCCCCCCAGAAGGGGGCCGGCCCGCGACAGGTGGCGCAGCTCGACGCCGGGCTCCGCCACTTTGCTGCGGTTCTCGAGCGCGCCGCCGGGCTGCCCGGCCTTGCGGCGCGCGCCGGTGCCGGCGCGGCCGGCGGCGCCGGCTTCGCCCTGGCCGCGCTGGGCGCGGAGCTGGTGAGCGGCGCCGCCCTGGTGTGCGACGAGGTCGGCCTCGATGACGCGCTCATCGACGCGGACCTGGTCATCACCGGTGAGGGGCGCCTCGATGCGCAGACCGCCGCGGGCAAGGCGCCAGCCGAGGTGGCGGCGCGCGCACGCCGCGACGGCGTTGCCTGCGTCGCCATCTGCGGGACGGTCGCCGGCAGCCAGGAGCTGTTCGCCACCGCCATCGCCCTCGACCAGTTCGGCGAGGACCCCTTTCGCCACGCCCGCGCGCTGCTCAGGCGCGCCGCCTCACGCGCTGTCGACATGGTGGCGATCTACCCGTAGACCGGGGACAGCCACTCCGCGTATTTCTCGTTGTGACCACCGATGATGCCGTTGTAGAGGTCCTGGATGCGCATGGTCAGGGGACCAGGCTCGCCATCGCCGATGCGTCGCCTGTCGATCTCGATGACCGGTGCAACCTGCGCGCCTGTGCCGCAGAGGAACACCTCGCCGGCCGCTTAGAGCTCGCTGCGGTCGATCGACCGCTCGACCACGTCAAGACCGAGCTCCTCGCGTGACACGTGCATCAGTCCCTGGCGGGTGATCCCCTCCAGGATGTTGTCCGCGGGCGGCGGCGTGATCAGGACGCCCTGGCGAACGATGAAGATGTTCTCGGCACTGCCCTCGGACACATGCCCGTCCATGGTCAGCATGATCGCCTCGTCGAAACCTGCCTGGAGCGCCTCGGACTTGGCCAGGGCACTGTTGACGTAGATGCCCGTGCACTTGGCGCGTGCCGGCGCCATGGTGTCGTCGACACGCCGCCACGAGCTCACCATGCAGCGGATCCCGCCGGTGCCGACGTAGTCGCCCATCGGCGCCGTGCAGATGGCGAAGCTGTCGGGGACGCCGTGCAGCTTGACGCCGATGATCTCCGCCGACTTGAAGATCAGCGGCCGGATGTACACGTCCTCGCGGTAGCGGTTGCGGCGCAGCAGGTCGTTGGTGATCACGCACAGCTCGGCTGTGGTCAGCGGCAGCTCCATCTGCAGGATTCTCGCGTTGGAGCGCATCCGGTCGAAATGCTCGGGCAGACGGAGTGTGTAGAGCTGCTCGCGCTCGGCATTCCAGTAGGCGCGGATGCCCTCGAAAACGCCGGTCCCGTAGTTGAGGCCGTGGGTCAGCAATCCCACCTTGGCATCCCCGTACTGGCAAAGGCGCCCATCGAACCAGACCCACGAGGTCTCGCGGCGGGTCACGGCGTCGGGCGATGTGCTGGCTGCTGCCTGGGTCATGGCACGCAGCGTACAACCCCGTGCGGGGCGCGGAGCCTGATCTGAGGCGTTTGCCTCATTGACCGACCCGCCAGATACGCTCTGATATGCTCATCTGCGGAGTAGAACCTGGTCCCATACCACCGAATGCGATGTGAAGGCATGCGAGGCCAGGGACGTGGAGGTGTGATGACTGACGTTGTGAAGGCCCAGCGTGTGTCGCTGCCGCCCGCCCGCTCGATCCGCTGGAACCCGAGTCCGCAGACGCTGCGTGAGCTCACCGCAAGAATGCCCAACGCCAGGTTGACGGAGTTCGACAACTACAACGTGCAAACGCGTGTGGTCTCCCGGAGCAAGAGCAGCACATACATCATCACCGATTTCCCGCAGGAGCACACCGACCAGACCCTCTCTGTCGAGGTCGGCCAGCGCATCGCCCACATTCAGGATGAGCACATCCGCGATCGCGACATGCTGGTCATCGACGGCTACATCGGCAACGACCCGGGACGCCGCGTTCGAGCCCGCCTCTTCATCGACGACGCCGCCGCCAACATCGCCGGCATGCAGCGATGGCTGTACTTCGACAACGAAGCACAGGGCGGCGAGGATTGGGATCCTGAATTGACCGTGATCTACACCCCGGAGCTCGAGGCGGCCGGCTACCCGGACCAACGGCTGATCGCAGTCGACCTCGCCAATGGCGTCACCCGGGTGCTGAACAGCGACTATTTCGGCGAGTCCAAGAAGGGCGGACTGCGCATGTGGAACAAGCTCACCTACGACCAGGGCGGCCTGTCACTGCACGCCGGCTGCAAGGTGATCCCCACGCAGAGGGGTGAGCAGACGATGCTGATCGTGGGGCTGTCCGGCACCGGCAAGACCACCACAACGTTCACCCGCCAGAACGACTCCAAGCCGGTCCAGGACGATTTTGTCGCGCTCTACCCGGGCGGCCGCATCGCGGCCACGGAAAACGGCTGCTTCGCCAAGACCTTCGGGCTTGACCCCAAGGACGAGCCGACCATCTTCGCTGCGGTGTGCAAGCCCGAGGCATACCTCGAGAACGTCTCCATGGACGAGGCTGGCAAGGTGGATTTCTTCGACACCGCCCACACCCAGAATGGCCGCGCCGTGTTCCAGATGGACGCGCTGGGCTGGCACCGCGACGCGCGCGAGGTTGCCAGCGTCAACCAGCTGCTCATCCTCAATCGCAACGAGAACATCATCCCCGTGGTGGCCAGGCTGAACCGGGAGCAGGCGGCGGCATACTTCATGCTCGGTGAGACCCAGGGCACCTCGGCGGGCGGCAGGGAGGAGGCGGGCAAGTTCCTCCGCGTGCCCGGCACCAACCCGTTCTTCCCGCTCCGCCATGAGCAGCAGGGCAACCGCTTCCTCGAGCTGCTCGACAGCGGCAGGTTCGAGGTCTTCCTGCTCAACACCGGCCGCGTCGGCGGGCCGCCCGGCAATGACAGCAGCAAGAAGGTGACCATCCCCAACTCCAGCGCGGTGGTCAAAGCCATCGCCGAAGGCACCATCGAATGGGTGGCCGATGCGGACTTCGGCTATGAGGTGGCGCGCTCGGTGCCGGGCATCGATGACCCCGAGATCCTCCAGCCACGACGCCTCTACGAGCGCACCGGCCGCGTCGACGAGTACAACACCATCGTCGAGCGGCTGCGCGCGGAGCGCCGTGACTTCCTCGCCAAGTATCCGGGGCTGCGGGCCGAGATCGTCAGCGCCATCAGGGCGTAGCCCGACGCCGTCGCGGCCCGCCCGCGCCAGGTGCCCGTCCACCCAGTCCGATTGGAGAGAGATGGTGACCGAGGTGAGCACCGGGCCGACGCGAGCGCGCACTGACCCGCAACGTCTCACCGTGGCACCGCCGCTGGGCGAGGTGCCGCCGACCATGCTCGCCCAGGTCATCCGCCCGCAACGATATGGCGATCCCAGCGACGCCTTCGCGGTGGAGGAGGTTGCCACCCCGAGCCCCGGACCCGGGGAGGCGCTCGTATATGTCATGGCCGCCGGCGTCAACTACAACAACGTCTGGGCCTCGCTCGGCCGGCCGGTCGACGTCATCGCGGCGCGCCAGAAGGCCGGCGCCGGCGAGGACTTCCACATCGGCGGCAGCGATGCCTCAGGGATCGTCTACGCGGTCGGCGAAGAGGTCGACAACGTCAAGGTCGGCGACCGTGTGGTTGCGCACTGCGGGCAATGGGACGCGGCCGACCCGTACATCACCGCCGGCGGCGATCCGATCACCGCGCCGAGCGCGCGCATCTGGGGCTACGAGACCAACTGGGGCAGCTTTGCGCAGTTCACCCTGGTGCAGGCACACCAGTTGCTGCCCAAGCCGGAGCGCCTGGGCTGGGCGGCGGCGGCGGCCTACATGCTGGTCGGTGCCACCGCGTATCGCATGCTCTGCGGCTGGGAGCCGCATACCGTCCGCAAGAACGATGTGGTGCTGGTCTGGGGCGGTAGCGGCGGGCTCGGCTCGCAGGCGATCCAGATCGTCAGGGCGCGCGGCGGCATCCCCGTGGCGGTGGCATCGGGACCCGAGCGCGGCGAGTTCTGCGTCTCGATCGGGGCAGCCGGGTACATCGACCGCGGCCGCTTCGACCACTGGGGCCTGCCCCCCGACTGGCGCGACAACGACGCCTACGGCGCCTGGGCAAGCGGCGCTCGCGCCTTCGGCAAGGCGATCTGGGACGTGGTCGGTGAGAAGCGCAACCCGCGCATCGTCTTCGAGCATCCGGGGGAGGCGACCATCCCCACCTCGATCTTCGTCTGCGACAACGCCGGCATGGTGGTGATCTGTGCCGGAACCACCGGCTATCACGCGGCTGTCGACCTGCGCTACCTGTGGATGCGGAGCAAGCGATTGCAGGGCTCGCATTTCGCCAACGACGGCAACGCCGCTGCCCTCAACCAGCTGGTGGCGAGCGGTGCCGTCGATCCCTGCCTGCGACGCACCTTCGCATTCGACGACGTCGGCATCGCTCATCAGCTGATGCACAAGAACCAGCACCCGGTCGGCAACATGGCGATCCTGGTCGGAGCGCGGCACGAGAACCAGGTCGACCTCTAGCCCCTCCCGGCGGCGAGCACGCGGACAACGGTGTGCTCGGGCGTCTGCGTGGCCAGCTCGAGGCGCCTGCCGCTGAGCAGCCAGTCCAGCTCAGGGACGGTGAGGTGCCCCGAGAGGTCGCGCGGCAGGCGGGCCGGCGCCCCCTCGATGAGCTGAGCGCGCTTGCCGATCACCTCCGCGGGGTTGATGCCCGCGTCGCCGATGTCGGCGCCGCGGTCGCGGAGGTCGGCGGCGATGGCGCAGCCCACGGGGTCGCAGTCGTGAAGCACCACGACGCTCAGGGCGCTCACGTCAGCCGGGGCCTCGTCGACGGTCAGTACGCGCGCGTCGCCGAGATGCTCGCGGTTGGCGGTGAGGATGGCGGCGGTCTCGGCACGATCGCAGATCACCAGCAGTGCGCCCGAGCCGCTCTGCGGATGCGGCCGCTGAGTTGGGCTGATCATCCCGGGCACGGGCGTGGCGCCGGCCGCCAGCCGCGCCTCGAACTCGGCGAAGGAGATCGCCAGCACGCGGCCCAACGGCGGCGCGCGGCGTTCCTGGAGGTGGGTGATCGCCCCGACCGCGATGAGCAGGACGCCGAGGCCGCCGAGCACGACCAGCACAGCCCGGTTGGCGAGGACGATCCCGATCATGATGAGCACCAGCCCGAGGCCCACCTCTCCGCTGGCGATGCGCACCGGTGCTGACTCCACGTCGGCGCAGACCGCGTAGTAGAGCTGGCGGGGGGTGAACCACCATCCACCCTCGTGCAGGCGCGCCGCGGCGGCGGCGATGCGCTCATCGGTGATCTCGACTGCCATGGCGCGCCAGTCTGGCAGGGCGCAGCGCGCCGCGGAGGCCGAAGTATGCTGGCGACGTGATCTCGGAGTCAGCGGCAGCGACGCCCGGCGTGCCGAGCGCGCGTGACTACGCGGCTGAGCAGCGGCGCTGGGAGGAGCGCGCCCTGCGCCGCGCCCTCGAGGGAGGCGGCCCGGCACGGACCTTCGCCACCGGCAGCGGCATCGACGTCGACGCCCTCTACGGCCCGGCCCAGCTCGACGGCCACGACCCTCTCATCGAGGAGGGCTTCCCCGGCGAGCCCCCGTTCACGCGCGGGGTCCAGGCGACCATGTACCGGGGCCGGTTGTGGAGCATCCGCCAGTACGCCGGTTATGGCACCGCCGCCGACGCCAACGAGCGCTTCCGTTTCCTCCTCGCCCATGGCCAGACGGGGCTGTCGGTGGCCTTCGACCTACCCACCCAGATGGGCCTCGACAGCGACGACCCGCGCGCCGCCGGCGAGGTCGGGCAGGTGGGCGTGGCCATCGACTCAGTGGCCGACATGGAGGAGCTGTTCAGGGAGATCCCTCTCGATGCCGTGAGCACCTCGATGACCATCAACGCGCCGGCGCCGGTGCTGGTGGCGATGTACTTCGTCGCCGCCGAGCGGCAGGGGGTGGCCGCCGACGCGGTGATGGGCACAGCGCAGAACGACGTGCTCAAGGAATATGTCGCGCGCGGCACGTACATCTATCCGCCGCGACCTTCGCTGCGGCTGGCGGCCGACCTGATCGTCCACTGCGCTCACCACGCGCCGAGGTTCAACGCCATCTCGCTGAGCGGCTACCACATCCGCGAAGCGGGCAGCACGGCGCCGCAGGAGATGGCGTTCGCCATCGCCAACGCGTGCGAGTATGTCGCCGCCGTCGTCGACCGGGGCATCGCGGTCGACGACTTCGCGGCCAAGCTCTCGTGGATCTTCAACACGCACACGGACTTTTTCGAGGAGATCGCCAAGTACCGAGCCCTGCGCCGTCTCTGGGCGCGGGTGATGACCGAAAGGTTCGGCGCCACCGACCCACGCTCGCTGATGCTGCGCACCCACACTCAGACCGGCGGCTCGACACTCACCGCGCAACAGCCGGAGAACAACATCGTGCGCGCCGCCATCCAGGCGCTTGCCGCCGTTCTCGGGGGCGTGCAGTCCCTGGCGCTCTCCTGCTATGACGAGGCCTTGTCCATCCCCACCGAGAAGGCGCAGCGCATCGCGGTGCGCACCCAGCAGATCATCGGCGAGGAGATCGGCGTCACCAACACTGTCGATCCCCTCGGTGGGTCGTACTTCGTCGAGTGGCTCACCGACGAGCTCGAGCGGCAGGCTGCGGCGCTGATCGTCCAGGTCGATGAGCGCGGTGGTGCGGTGGCGTGCATCGAATCCGGCTGGATGCAGGAGCAGATCCAGGAGCAGGCCTATCGCGCCGAGCGCGCGGTGGTCTCGGGCGAGCGGGTGGTGGTCGGTGTCAACCGCCACACCGAGAGCGAGGAGGCGCAGCCCCCGCTGATCTTCCGAACCGACGAACGCGCCATCGATGAGCAGTTGGAGCGCCTGCGTCGCCATCGCGAGCGCCGCGAGCAGGCGGCAGTCACTGCGGCGCTGCGTGACCTGCTCGCCGCTGCGCAGGCCGACGGCGTGCTGATGCCCTCCATCCTCGACGCGGTGCGCGCCAACGCCAGCCTCGGTGAGATCTGCGGGACGCTCCGCGACGTGTTCGGTGAGTACCGGCCTCCAACCACGATCTGAGGGCGGCCGCACCCGGACGCAGCGTCGCGCAGCCGCGGCGCTGCGTGCCGCCGGGCGGCGCATCGTCACCGTGCCGCGCCCGGCCCGCATCGTGCTCGTCGCGATCGCGGTTGCCGTCGGCTTCGTGGCCGTGGTGCTGCCGCTCTTCAGCACCGGCGGCGCGCCGCGCGCGGAGATCACCGGCGCGCTACCGGACACCGCCACCGCGGGACGGCAGTTGCGCGTCGACATCGCCGTCGACAATGTCGGTGACGGCAGCATCTACCCGGTGTGCGTCTCGTTGAGCGGCGGCGGCGCAACGCTTGTGTCGGGCCTGTTCCAGGGGCTTGACCAGGTGACGGCGACGAGCAACAGGGTGTGCGGCGGCCAGCTGACCGGCCAGGAGACGATCAGCATCAGCCTGGTGCTCAGGCTGGACCAGCGTGGCAGCGCGATCGTGCAACTGGTTCCCGAGCAGGGATCGAGCGTCATCGGTCCTGCCTTTCGCGCCACGGTCATCGTCTCCTGACGACGGCCGCCGCGCTACCCTTGTCGGCAACACAGGGAGGTGTCGGCATGGCGCGGGAGTTCAGCGACTTCGAGGAGTTCTTCTCCTGGTACGTCGGCCAGCACAGCAAGCGGGCCACCCGGTGGATTCATTTTGCCGGCACACATCTCGGCGCGGCGACAGCGTTGACCGGCATCGCCAGCCGGCGTCCTGCGCTGGTGGCGGGCTTCCCGGCCATCTCCTACGGCATGGCCTGGTTCAGCCACTTCGTCATCGAGAAGAACAACCCGGCGTCCTTCGGGCACCCGCTGTGGTCGCTGCGCGGTGACGTCCGCATGCTGGCGATGATGTGGCAGGGCCGCGACGACGAGCTCGACCTCATCGCCCGCCACGCGCTGCGCTCCAGCATCGCCGCCTGACCACCGCCGGCAATGGCCGGTCAGCGCGATGCGACCGGCGCCTCGAGCTCCCACATGGACCCTGTCGGCGTGTCATGGATGGCCACGCCACCGGCGATGAGCGCGTCACGGAGGCGATCGGCGTCATCGAAGCGGCGTTCGCGACGGGCCGTCTCGCGCAGGCAGAGCAGGGCGTCGACCATCGGCGCCAGCCGCGCGCGCGGATCGGCCGCGCCCTCGTGGGCGAGCTCGGCGAGCCGCACCATCAGCTCTCGGAGAACCTCGCGCGCGCGGTCGGGCTCGTCGGATTGGAGCGTATCGCGCGACCATTCGTGCACCGCGGTCTCCACGGCGAGGATGGCCGCGACGCCCGTGTCGGGGTCGCGGGCGTCGAGCGCGCGCAGCGCCGCCTCGCGCTGGTCACGGACTGTCTCCATGAACGGGCTTGTCTGCGCAGCGCCGTCGTCCGACCCCGCGTCCGCGCTGAGGATGGCGGCAGGGTGGTCGACGTCCCCCACATCGGCGGCCGCGACCCCGTCGAGCGCGACGACTTCGCCGGCGTGCCAGTGGCGCTCGACACCGCCGCGGCGCCAGGTCACGCGACCGCGCCCGAAGACGCTCATCGTCGCGGCGTCGATGTCGATGACAGCAGCGGTGTGCTCGTCGACGCCGAGGATGTCGCACCCCTCTGGCAGGGTGCTTTCGAGAACGCGCAGACGCCGTTCACCCATGTAGCAGTAGCGTGTGTCGTGCGTGCCGCCCTCGGCGTTGCTGTAGTGCGGGATCACCGCGGCGCGTAGCCCGGTCTGGCGGAGCAGGTCGAGCCCGGGAATCCAGCGCACCGCTTCTCCGACCTTGTAGATCTCGTAGACCGGCAACCCCACCTCGCCAAGCGTGACCGCGGCGGCGCTGGCGAAGACGACCACGCCGCCGGTGCGCAACTTCTGCGCAAGCAGCTCGGGCACACGCGTGCCCGCCCATTGGCGGACTGCATACGAAGGGCTGCCCGGGCCGGCGAAGACCCAGTCGGCCTGCGCCAGCCGCGCACACATCTGCTCGTACTGCAGAGGCGTCGCCGAATCCGCATCGCGGAA
>JANWHI010000004.1 GCA_025450495.1 Candidatus Dormiibacter sp.
GCACAGCCGTGTCAGCGCGGGTCGGGGCGGCGCACGTCGCGGTGACGGACGTCGACGTCGACGTCCCCACCGCCCAGCCGTGCGGCGAGCTCGGTGGCGATGACCACAGAGCGATGACGCCCTCCAGTGCAACCCACCGCGACGTGCAGGGCCCTGCGGCCGCGCCGCCGCGCGGCCGCGATGACCCAGGTCAGCAATCCAGCGCTGCGTTCGACCAGCTCTCGCGACTCATCATGCCGCAGCACGTAGTCGCGCACCGGCTTGTCGAGACCGGTGAGGGGGCGGAGCTCCGGCTCCCAGAATGGGTTGGGGAGGATTCTGCTGTCGATCACCCAGTCGGCTTCGGCCTCCGGCCCGTACTTGAAGCCGAACGACGACACCGTGCAGCGGAAGGCCGCAGCCCCACCGCGCCGGGGCGCGACCACCTCGAGGATCCGCTCGGCGAGCTCGGCATCGGTCATCGCCCCGGTGTCGATGACCACGTCAGCCGCAGCCCGCAGCGGCACCAGAAGGCGGCGCTCGGCGCTGACGGCCGCCTGCCCCGCCCCCGCCGAGGCGCACGGATGCGGCCGGCTGCTGTCGGCCAGCCGGCGGACCAGCACCGCGTCGGACGCGTCGAGGAACACCACTCGAGCTCCGCTGATGGCTTCGAGGCCGGACAGCTCGTCGCCCCGACGGCTGTCGACGACCGCGACCGCCGGGTGGGCACGCCGCGCCGACGTGAAGGCGGCGATCAGGGGGACGGGGAGGTTGTCGACGCCGGCGATGCCCGCCGCCTCGAGCGCGCGCAGCGCGGTTGCCTTGCCCGCACCGCTCATGCCGGTGACGATCCACGTCTGCGGCTCCGGCGCGGTGTGCTTCACGATCGCGAATTGTAGGGGGCGGCCGCGCGGCGCCCGACGGCTCCGCCGGTGTCACCCAAGCGCAAGGTGCCACGGGTAGATTGCGCAGCATTCTGGCCTATCCTCGGACGACATGAACCGATCGGTGAGGAGCTGACCGTGCGCATCCTGGTGGCCGAGGACGATCCCGGCCTGCGCAAGGTGCTGACCCAGGGCCTCGAGGATCACGGCTTCTTCGTCGATGCGGTGTCGCGAGGCGACGACGCCATCGCTCAGCTGCGCTACTACGAATACGACGTCGCCGTCATCGACTGGCGCATGCCGGGCACCTCGGGCGTGGACGTGGTCGCCTGGGTGCGCCGCGAGAAGCGGCCCACCCGGCTCCTCATGCTGACCGCGCGAGACACCACCGCCGATCGCATCCAGGGCCTCGATGCCGGCGCCGACGACTACCTGGTCAAACCATTCGACTTCGGCGAGTTGCTGGCCCGCATCCGCGCGCTGCAGCGACGGCCACCGGGCACCGACAGCGCGACGTTGGTGCGCGGCGGCCTCGAGCTCGACCCCGGCCGCCGCGAGGTCACCGCACACGGTCGCTCAGTGCACCTCAGCGCCACCGAGTTCAACATCCTGGAACTGCTGATGCGCCGCGCGCCCCAGGTCGTCGATCGCAACAGCATCGCGCAGCAGGCGTGGCGCGACGAGACCGATCCGCTCGGCAGCAACGCCATCGACGTCCGCCTCAGCAGGCTGCGTGCCAAGCTGCCCGACGCCGGTGTGCGCATCGTCACCGTACGCGGCGCCGGCTACCGGCTGGAGCCCGCATGAGCGGACCATCGGGGCGCGGGACCGCCCCTGGTTCGGCGCTTGGTCGTCTCGCCGGCGCGGTCACCCGACCCAGCCGGGATATGCGCCGTGCCACTGTGCGTATCGCTCTGATCGCCACGGGGCTGGTCTTCATGGCATACGTGGTGATCGCCGGGGCCGTGATGCTGATCGTCGCGCGTAATCTCACCACGGCTGTCGACGACCGACTCCGCGGGTACCTTGGTCTGATCACCGGCCTGCCACCCCCAGCCAACGGTTTCCCCAGCACCGGACCGGCATACGAGCAGCCCCTCCTGATCTGGGTGGTCACGCCCGAAGGGACCGTCTTGCCGGTGTACCCGCAGGGCCAACCAAAACCATCCACCACCGAGAGCCTTCCGGGTGCGGGACGAGCGGTGAGCGCGCCGACAACTATGAAACTCTCGGATGGCAGCGAGCTGCGCTTTGCCGGTGAGACAGCGGACGTGTCCGTCAACCGCGTGCCGGTACCCGGCGCCCACGTGGTCGTCGCCGATTCGCTGGCGAACGTCAACAACACGCAGCGCAACATCCTCACCGCCGAGCTGCTGGTGGGGCCGATCCTGCTCCTCGCAGTGTTCTTCGGCGCGCTGGCCATCGGCCGACGCGTCGGCGCCCCGCTCGAGCGCGCACGGCAGCGGCAGATCGAGATGACCGCGGACGCATCGCACGAGCTGCGCACCCCGCTCTCGGTGATCGAGGCGCAGACGTCGCTGGCGCTCGAGCGCGAACGCGACGTCGCCTGGTACCGCAACGCATTTGCGTCGGTGGGTGTGGAGAGCAAGCGAATGCGTCGCCTCGTCGATGACCTGCTCTGGCTGGCCCGCTTCGACACCGCCGGTGGCGCGCCCAGCTCCGAGGCCACCGACCTCGGCGTGCTTGCGGCACAGGCCGCCACCCGCTTCGAAGCGGTCGCGCAGGCGCGTGGTCTCACGCTCACCGTGGCGGTCGAGCCTGTATCGACCATGATCAGCGCCCCTCCCGAGTGGCTCGATCGCCTCCTCGGCGTGCTCCTCGACAACGCCTGCCGGTACACGCCGAGCGGAGGCACCATCGAGGTTCGCGTCGGCCGGCGCGACGGCCGGGTGCGACTGGTCGTCGACGACTCCGGTCCGGGCATCCCTGCCGAGGAGCGCCGCCGCATCTTCGACCGTTTCCGCCGCGCCAGCGACGCACCAGGTGGCTCGGGACTGGGCCTCGCCATCGCGGCCGCGGTTGTCAGCACGAGCGGCGGCCGCTGGGACGTGGGCACGTCGGCAGCGGGCGGCGCCAGCATGGCGGTCACCTGGACGCCGCTGATCCGCGACGGCTCTGAGAGCGAGACGTCAGCGAGCATCGAGCAGGTGACCAAACCGTCGCCGCGTGTGCTTGCGCCGCCGCCACCGGCGCGACCCGCCTGAGCAACGCGTCAGAGCAGCTCCTTGATGCTCAACGCCACCGGGTGGGGAACCGTCTGAGCCAGTTCGTCGACATTCGCCGCGCGGATGCCGTCGACGCTGCCGAAGCGGCGCAGCAGCGCCCGTTTGCGCACCGGCCCGAGCCCGGGGACCGAGTCGAGTCGGGATCGCAGCGCGCTCTTGGCGCGCCGCGCTCGGTGATGCGTGATGGCGAAACGATGAGCCTCGTCGCGCACGCGCTGGACCAGGAAAAGCGTCGGGCTGTCCTTTTCGATGATGATCGGACGGGCCATCCCGGGCGAGAACAGCTCCTCGTTGCGTTTGGCAAGGCCGAAGATCGGCACGTCGGCGAGCCCGGCGGCGCGCAGCACCCGGTGCGCAGCGTTGAGCTGACCCTTGCCACCGTCGATGAGCACCAGGTCGGGAACGATGCCGAAGCTGTCGTCGCCTGCTCCGGCGGCCGTTCTGCCACCTGCCTTCTCCACCCGCGCCTCGCCGTTGCTTCCCGCGGGGTCGTCGACGGGGATGTCGTCGACGGCCGCTCCCTCTGCCCTGATCTTCAGCAGGCGCGCAAAGCGACGGCGCAGGGTCTCCTCCATCGAGGCGAAGTCGTCGCTGCCTTCGACTGTGCGGATGCCGAAGTGGCGGTAGTGCGGCGGCTTGGGGCGGCCGGCCTCGAACACGATCATCGAGCCCACCGAGTTGGTGCCCATGGTGTTGCTGATGTCGTAGCACTCGATGCGGTGTGGGGGTCCGGGCAGGTGGAGCCGGTCGGCGAGATCGACGAGCAGCGCGTCGGTGCGCTCGGCGTCGAAGTCGTCGACGATGCGCCGCTGACGCAGGGCGCTGAGCGCGGTGGCGCGAGCCTGCTCGACGAATTCCCGCGGCCGGCCGCGACGGGCGTGCTGGAGGGTGACGGGTCCGCCCCGCTGCTCGGTCAGGAAGTCCTGGATCACCGCCATGTCGTCGATGGCATCCGAGACCAGGATGGTGCGCGGCACAGTGGGAGCGCTGCCGTAGTACTGCGGCACGAATCCTCCCAGGCACTCGCCGGCGGCGAGGTCGGTGACGCCGTCGAGCTCGTGCGTCTCCATGGCCATCACCCGACCGCGGCGGACGGAGAGCAGCGCCACCATGGCGCGGCCGCCCTCGAGCGCCACGGCGATGCAGTCCTCGTCGGCGCGCGAACCGATCAGCATCTTCTGCCGTTCGGCGATGCGATCGATGGCCCGCAGACGGTCGCGGAAGCGGGCGGCCAGCTCGAAATCGAGGCTCTCGGCAGCGCCTGCCATCTGCCGCCGCAGCTGCTCCTCGAGGGCGTCGCTGCGCCCCTGCATGAACAGCTCCACCTGGTCGAGGAGGGTGGCGTACTCCGGGGCATCGATGCGTCCCTCGCACGGTCCGCCGCATCGTTTGATGTGGTAGTCGAGGCAGACGCGACCACGCGCGAAGATCTCGTCGCTGCAGGTGCGGAACGGGAAGATGGTGCGCAGTGACTTGACCGTGGTGCGCAGCGACTGGGCGCTGGTGTAGGGGCCGAAGTAGCGGGCGCCGTCACGGATCATTCGCCGCGTGTAGTACGGACGCGGGAACTCGGTGGCGCGAATCCCGCCCTCGCCGCGGGGGATGCGCACCTGTTCGCGGGCGGTGCCGGGCGCGTGCGGAGGGCCGGCGCCGGGCTTGGGGATCTTCAGGTAGAGGTAGCTCTTGTCGTCCTTGAGCCGCACGTTGTAGCGCGGCCGGTACTGCTTGATGAGCGTGTTCTCGAGGATCAGCGCCTCGCGCTCGTTGAGGCAGTCGATGACCTCGAAGTCGAAGGTGCGGTCGACCAGGGTGCGGGTGCGCGTGGGCAGCGATTCGATGCCGGTGAAATACGAGCGCAGCCGGCTGCGCGCGTTGGCGGCCTTGCCCACGTAGGCCACGCGCCCCTCGAGGTCGCGCATCACATACACACCGGCCCCGGTGGGCGCGGCGCGCAGACGAGCGCGCAGCAGGTCGGGGTTGTCGACGAGCCGGGCGCGGCGAGACAGCGTCTGCGTGCTCACCGTTCCACTGTACGGCGGCGACCGATCCTGTCCGGCGCCCGTTCAGCCGTCGGTGGCGGCGAGCTCGTCGAGGAACGCCTGCTCGTCGAGCACGCGCACGCCCAGCTCCCGGGCGCGGGCGAGCTTGCTGCCCGGGGCCGCGCCGGTGACCACGGTGTGGGTGCGCTTGCTGACGCTCGACCCCGGCGAGCCGCCCAGTGCGCGGATGCGCTCCTCCGCCTCGGGCCGGGTCAGCGACTCCAGGCTGCCGGTGAGCACCCAGGACTGGCCCTTCCAGGGGCCGTCCACGGATGCGCGCGCCGGCTCCGCGCTGACCCCGGCAGCCTGCAGGCGTCGCACCAGCTCAGCGCCGTGCTCGACCGCGAACCAGCGCGCCACGTTCTGGGCGACGACCGGCCCCACCCCTGCGACCGCGGTCAGCTGGTCCGCGCCTGCGGCGGCGAGGGCATCGATGGTGCCGAAGTGCTCGGCGAGCAGCGACGCCGTGTGCTCGCCGACGTGCGGCATGCCCAAGGCGTTGATCAGCCGTGTCAGCGGCACGGTGCGGCGCGCCGCGATGGCCTGGTGCAGCTTCTCCGCCGAACGCTGCGCGAAGCCCTCGAGGGTGAGCAGCTGCTCGACAGTGACGGCGAAGATGTCCGCCGCGTCGGCGACGAATCCGGTGTCGACGAGCTGGTCGATGACCGCCTCGCCGAGGCCCTCGATGTTCATCCCCGACCGCGAGGCAAAGTGGCGCAGCCGCTCGCGACGCTGGGCTGGACAGAGCGGGTTGAGGCAGCGGCGCACCACCTCGCCCTCTTCGCGAACCAGCTCGGTGTCGCAGGCGGGGCAGCGATCGGGCATCACCCACGGTTTGGCGCGCTTCGATCGCCGGTCAAGCAGCGGGCGGACGACCTCGGGGATGACGTCGCCGGCCTTGTGCAGGAGCACCGTGTCGCCGATGCGCACGTCCTTGCGCGCAACCTCGTCCTCGTTGTGCAGCGTGGCCCGGCGCACCGTCGAGCCGGCAACCTGCACCGGCCTGAGATGGGCGACCGGGGTGACCGCGCCGGTGCGGCCGACCTGGACGGCGATGTCGAGCACCTCCGTCTCGACCTCTTCTGGCGGGAACTTGTAGGCGATCGCCCAGCGCGGCGAGCGCGAGACCTTGCCCAGCTCCTCCTGCTGCGCCAGCGAGGACACCTTGATGACCACACCGTCCGTCTCGTAGTCGAGTCCGTGACGCTTCTCCGACCAGTGCTCGATGTAGGCGAGCACCTCGTCGAGCGAACTGGCGACGTGGCGGTGTGGGTTGACACGAAAGCCCATTGACTCGAGCAGGTCGAGAACAGCCGCCTGTGACCGCACACGCGCCGGCGGCTCGAGCTGGTACATGAAGGTCGACAGTCCGCGTTTGGCGGTGACAGTGGCATCGAGCTGCCGCACCGCGCCGGCCGCGGCGCTGCGTGGGTTGGCGTAGCTCGGCTTCCCAGCCTCCTCGAGCTGGGCGTTGTAAGCGGCGAACCGCGCTTTGGGCATGTACACCTCACCGCGCACCTCGAACTCGGATGGCAGACCTGCGTCGACGTCGCGCAGGCGCATCGGCACACTGCGGATGGTGCGCACGTTGGCGGTCACCTCCTCCCCTTCGACGCCGTCACCCCTGGTCGCAGCACGCGCCAGCGCGCCGTCGCGGTACGTCAGCGAGATGGCCAGGCCGTCGATCTTCAACTCGCAGACGTAGGCGTCGACCGGACCGGCACCGCGTTCGGCGCGGCGGAAGAACGCCTCGACCTCGTCTGCGGAGAAGGCGTTGCCCAGGGACAGCATCTGGCTGCGATGGTGCACCTTGGTGAAGCTGTCCAGCGGCGCCCCGCCAACCCGCTGCGTGGGTGAGTCGGGCGACTGCAGCCCCAAATGCTCGGCCTCGAGGTCGACCAGCTCGCGAAACAGGCGGTCGTACTCAGCGTCCGAGATCTCAGGGTCGTCGAGCACGTAGTAGCGGTGCCCATGGTGCTCGAGCTGCGCGCGCAGAGACTGGGCCCGGGCCAGCGCCTCAGCGGGGATCGTCGCTTCCGGGCTCACCGATCGACGACCGGGTAGATCGCCGAGTCAGCAACCGCGAAGATCTTCACCCCTGCGCTGTCGAACCTGATCACGACCTCCTCCCCGGAGCGGGTCATGGTGCTCTTGAGGATGCTGCCCTCGCCCAACTTGGGGTGGGCGATGCGCATCCCCTCGCGATAGCGTTGCGGCGCCAGCTCGACGGGGTTGGGACGCACCGCGTGGGCGTGGACCGCAGCCCTGACAGCGCCGGGGGTTCGGGGCGGCGACGCAACCGCGGCCCCCGGCCGGCGGACGATGTCGAGAAGATCCGCGGGCAGGTCGGCGAGGAATCGTGACGCCTCAGCGAGCTGGGGCGCGCCGTAGAGGTGACGCCGGAAGGCATGCAGCACGTAGAGGCGTCGCTGCGCGCGAGTGACCCCGACGTAGGTGAGGCGACGCTCCTCGGCGACTCCGCTGTCGCCCTCCTCGAGCGCCCGCACGTGGGGCAGCAGCCCCTCCTCCATCCCGGCCATGAACACGACCGGGAACTCCAGTCCCTTGACCTGGTGCAGGGTGATCAGCGTGACCCCGTTGGCCGTGTCGTCGAGGGTGTCGACATCAGCGACGAGCGCCACGTTCTCGAGGAACTGGGTGAGCCCCTGCGGCGAGGGCACGTCGACATACTCGGCGGCCAGGCCGACAAGCTCGGTGACGTTGGCCCATCGCTCCTGGTTCTCCGGGGTGCCGTCATTGAGCATGCGCTGATAGCCCGTGTCTTCGAGCACGCGCTCGAGGAACTGCGGCAGCGGCATGCGTTCGGAGAGGTCACGCAGCTCGCCGATGAGCCGGCCGAAGTCGGCCAGCGCGCTGCGTGCGGCGGGTGTGATCTCGGCGGTCTCGTCGAGCCTCCCCACCGCCTCGAAGGGCGAGATGCGCTTGCGCCGCGCAGTTCGCTCCAACTCCGCAACTGTGCGGTCGCCGATCTTGCGCCTGGGGACGTTGACGACGCGGCCGAACGCCACCGAGTCACGCGGGTTGGCGATCAGCCGCAGGTAGGCGAGCACGTCCTTGACCTCGCGGCGTTCGTAGAAACGCAGCCCGCCGACAAGGCGGTACGGGATTCCGCGGCGGAGCAGGACGTCCTCGAAGGCGCGGGACTGGGCGTTGGTCCTGTAGAGGACCGCGCACTCGCTGAGCGAGTACCCCTCGCGACCGATCAGCATCTCGATCTCACCGCACACCGCGAGCGCCTCCTCCTGCTCGTCGTAGACGGAGATGAGGCGGATCAGCTCGCCACCGGAGCGAGCAGTCCAGAGCCGCTTGTCGGCGCGCTCGCGGTTGTGCTTGATCACCGCGTGCGCCGCGTCGAGGATCACCTGCGTGGATCGATAGTTCTGCTCGAGCGTGACCACGGTGGCGTCAGGGTAGTCACGCTGGAAGCTGAGGATGTTGCGCACATCCGCGCCTCTCCACTGAAAAATCGACTGGTCATCGTCGCCGACAACGGTGAGATTGCGATGTTTCTCGGCAAGCAGCCTGACCATCACGTATTGAGCGAGGTTGGTGTCATGGTACTCGTCGATGAACATGTGGCGGAAACGCGCATGGTCCTCCTCGCGCACCGCGTCGCAGTCGCGCAGCAGCTGCACGGTGCGGACCAGCAGGTCGTCGAAGTCGAGCGCATCAGCCGCGCGCATCTCCAGCTCGTAGGCGGCAAACGCGCGGGCGATGGTCGCCTCGTAGAACTGACCGCCGTACTTGGCCGCGTACCCGCCAGCATCGAGCAGCTCGTTCTTGGCGGTGCTGATCGCATGGCCCACCTTGTTCACCGGGTAGCGCTTGTCGTCGATTCCCTCGACGGCCAGGGCGCGGCGCAGCGCCGCGGCTCGGTCGGCCTCGTCGTAGATGGAGAAACCACTGGGGATGCCGATGGCGCTGCCGTCGCGGCGCAGGATTCGCGCGCCCAGCGCATGGAAGGTGCCGAGCCACATCCCCGAAGTGCTGCCGCCGAGCAGGATCTCGACGCGGCTCCTCATCTCCTTGGCCGCCTTGTTGGTGAAGGTCACGGCGAAGATCTCGTAGGGGCGCACGTCGCGGGTGGCGAGCACGTACGCGATGCGGTAGGTCAGCACCCGCGTTTTCCCGCTGCCGGCGCCGGCGAAGATGAGCAGAGGGCCGTCCGGCGCCACCACCGCCGCACGCTGGGCGTCGTTGAGCTCGGCGAGCGAGGGCGCGGCGGTGGTGCTTGTGGCGCTCAGGATGAGGTGGGAGTGGGGACCGCGCCGGATGGGTGCGGAGGGGTGACGACCACAGCATTGTAGGAGTCGGGGCGGCGGTCATCGATCAGGTGGTTACGGGGCGTGCGGCGCCTCGACCTGGCAACGGTGTCGAGGTCCACGTCGGCCACCAACAGGGTCTCCTCCTCCGGCCCGGCGGGTCCGGCGGCCGGCCAGCCGTCGGCTCCGACGATCACCGAGCAACCGAGAAAGCGCACCTCACGCTCCACGCCGACCCGGTCCGCGCACGCCATCACCAGCCCGTTCTGCGCCGCGCTCGCCATGGCGACGATGTCCCCCTGGCAGTACCCGGCTGCGTCGTACACCTGGCGCCGGAAGGACGCCACCCAATTGGTGGGGA
>JANWHI010000005.1 GCA_025450495.1 Candidatus Dormiibacter sp.
CACGCCCACGCTCGGCCACATCCACCTGTACACCAACAACAGCCTCACGTACATGAACTACAAACCCACCCTCGACCTGCCGGTGGCCCCGGGCGTCACCTACGCGATCTACGCGGAGTTTGTCGCCACCGACCACTTTCCGTTCAACCCGCGGGTGAAAACGCCGACGATATTCGTGCACGTGGCCGGCTGATTCGCCGCCGCGGGTTCAGCCAACGTGGACTGCCGCCTTCGGGTCAGCCAGCTTTCGCCGGCCGAGACGAGTCGGTTGTCTAATTGAACGCACGACGCGCCGCGCTTGCGGTCGACGGCAACGTCTATGCGTTCAGCGCCGGCTCCGGAGGTCAGGAGGTGTCCCTGTCCCCTGGTCACCCCGCGACGATCGTGCTCAGCGCTCCGTCATCGGGCGCTGCGCAGCCCGGGATCGAGCGCTTCGACGGCAGCCGCTGGATCCCCGCGCCCAAGACGTTCCAAAGTGGCTGCGGCACCACCTTCCAGGTGGCGTCTCCGACGCTCGGCCTCTTCGCCCTGGTGGGAAAGGGTGCAACCGTCTCCCCAGGAGGTGGGGGCCAAGGCGAGGGTGCCGTCACCCTCATCGTCATCGCCGCCGCCTTCGCGGTGCTGGCGCTGTTCCTCGGGGCCGTGCGGGTGGCCCGCCGACGGCTGTGATGTGAGCGCGTTGCGCGGGGCGACTCGGCCGCTTCAACTTGGCGGCGGGCAGCGGGCTCGACAGTTCTTCGGTCGGCAACGACTGTCTTCTCGCCGCGGTGAGCGAGGATCCCGGGTTCGCCGCAGGGGCGGACGCGTACGGCAGTCCTCGACGGTCCCTTGGCGGTGGCATTGTTGTTCCGGTGATCGCGCACATCGTTGGTGGAGGGTCGGCATGGCCACTGTGGCTCACCGGCGCGCTGCTCTTCGGCGGGGCGGTCGGCGCCCTGTTCGTGCGTCGACCCACACTGCACCGTCCGTGCATGACCTCGGCGATCGTGGGGTTGGTAACGACGATCGCCGTCTACGTCTTGCTTCCTGGCCCTCCGGGGGCGCCGAGAGGTCTGTCACTGAGCATCGCCGCCCCACGTGACGGAGCCACGGTGACCAGCCCCGTGGTCGTGCGCGCGTGTGCCGGTGCGGACCGTGTTCCTGGTGCTGGCCGGCTGCTCAGCATCAGCGTGGACGGGCGACAGGTGGCGGAACTCCAGTCCGGTACGGCCGCGATCGACATCAGCACGGGCGAGCACAGCTTACGCGTCGAGCTGGTGACCTCAGCACATCAAGCGTTCGCACCGCCGATGCTCACTGACGAGACCGTCAATGTCTCGGGTGTCGGCCCCTTGTCGCCGCCGCCCGAGTGCCCGGCCGCGCCCGTCGCTACGCCGTGAGTCGCAGCCCCACGCCAAGCGCCGCTCTCCGGAGGCCGGCGGGGTATCTGGTGCAGCTAGGGGACTCGAACCCCGACACCGCATGCCACAGACGAGGTCTCCCAGTCTGACAACAACCGCCCAAGGTCTTGAATTGCGGAGAAGCCTCCTCGCACCGCGTGGCGGCGGAAAAGAACGCTTGCACGCGCCAGTTCACGACGATGAAATGCCGCTCATCAGGACTCTGTGCCCCCAGAGCAGCCTCGGCGAGCACGACACCCAGAATCCGCGCGGGTGCAGAGCAGTCGGCACGGGATTGGCCCGTCGACGAGATCGAGGCTTGACCCGCCGTCGCAGGCGGCAGGTGGGGCTAACTGCAACGGTATCGATGACACATCGCGCCGTCGGGACCGAACCACCCATGCCAGAGCTAGCCAATCCGCTTGACAATGCCCGGATGAGCCACCGCCTGGTCGGACTGGTTGCCGCGGTGGCCGGACCCGCCCTGGTCACCCTCGCGCTGGTGCCACTCGGCGGCAGTACCTCGCGGGATTACGTCTTCGCCTACCTCGCCGTGGTCGCCATCCTGGCGGTAATCACCGGACTAGGCCCGGCGATCCTGGCGGCGGCGGTCAGCTTCCTGCTCGTCGACTACTTCTTCGTCGTCCCCTTGCACACCCTGACGATCGCCGACCAGACCGACCTCATCAACCTCGTCGTCTTCTTCGGCACCGCTGGCCTGGTCGGCGGCCTCGGCTCGCGGCGCCGCCGCGCCCAGCTCAGCGCCGAGGCGCTTTCGGGCGAACTCCGCCGGGCCAACGCGGAGCTCGAACGTCTCAACCGAGAGCAGGCTGAGGCGGCGGTCACGGCCGTGCGGCTGGCGCGGACCGAGCAGCAGGTCCATGCGCTCGAGGAGACGGATCGCCTCCGCGCCGAACTGCTCGCCAACGTGTCCCATGAGTTGCGGACGCCGCTGTCCACGATCCTCACCGGCGCCACCGACCTGCTCAGCGATACGGACCTATCTCCCGTGGCGCGCCGGCGGGTCGAGACCACGGTCTCCGAGACCGAGCGGCTCAGCAGCCTGGTCTCCGACATGCTCGACCTCTCGCGCATCGAGGGCCGCGCGCTCCAGCTCGATCCCGACGAGGTTGCCCTGCGCGACGCCGTTGCGGCGGCGGTAGAGCGGCTCCACCAGACCTCACCCACCCGGGCGGTGACCATCGCTGTCGACGAGGCTCTCGAGGTCATGGCCGACTGGGGGCGGCTGGGCCAGATCCTCGACAACCTTCTCCGCAACGCCGACGCCTACTCGCCATCGAACACTTCCATCCGCGTCGAGGCCGCTCCCGGGAAGCGGTCGATGGTGGTGATCCGGGTCATCGACAGAGGGCCAGGGATCCCCCTCCGCCAGCGCGAGCGCATCTTCGAGCGCTTCGCTCGCTCCGCCGACGACGCCACCGACGCGCGCAGCTCCGGCACGGGCCTCGGTCTTGCCATCGTCCGCGGCCTGGTGGAGGCGCACGCCGGCCGAGTGTGGGTGGAGGAGCCGCGCTACGGGGAGGGCACGCGCCTGGCGTTCTCGCTGCCTGGCGCGGCTCCCTCAGTGGTCGCTGGCGAGGATGTGCACGTCGACGTCGACGAGCAGCCGGATGAGGCGTCGCAGCGTTCGTGACTGGCGGCTCCCGGGGGTGCGCATGAGGACGATCTCAGTGGTGCCGTGGTCGCGCGCGTACTCCGCGATCGTCGCCGCGATGTCGTTGCCGTCGACGGTGGCGAACTCTCCGCCGAGCTGGTGGGTGAGCGAGGCGTAGCTGCCCAGCAGCTGCTTCTCCTCCTCAGTGCGGTGCTGACGGCGCACCGAGATCGCGGTCAGCGCATCGTCGCGGCTCGCGGCCAGCCGCGCCGCCGTGCTCAGCAGGCGCTCCTGACCGGGCAAGGGCGGCACGCAGACGAGGACGCGGGGCCGTGCCTCCCACGGCGTGGCGATGTGCTTCGCCGCCATGTAGCTAAGCAGGCGCCGATCGGTGTGCTGGGCGACACGGCGGAAGGTGAGCTCGCGGAGGGTGGCCAGGACCGTGGGACGGTAACCGCCCTGCAGAGCGCGGAGGGCAGCCTGAGGACTCATGATCAGGCCGTCGAGCAGCCGCTCCTCGAGCTCGGCTGGGACGATGTCGACGAGCTCCACCTCATCGGCGGCGTCGAGCGCGGCATCATCGACGACAAGCGCATCGGGTTCGCGATACAGCAGTGGCCCCATGGCCGAGACGGTGCTGCGCAGGTTGCCCATCTCCACTGTGCCGATCACCGTGATCCCGGCGGCACGAATCACCGGGACCACCTCGGCGACGCCTTCGCCGGCGCTTGTGCGCCCGGCCAAGTCGTCAACGGCCGCCACTTCGGGATTGCGCGCCAGCAGTGCGGGAACGTCGAGCACACCATGCGCGGCAGGTGACCTCCGTCCGCCCAGCAGCGCCAGTCCGTCGAGCCGGGTCAGTGCCGCCGCGGGAAGCGCGGCCACCACCACGTCGGTGCCGCGGCCCGCCCGCCGCCGCGCCTCGTCGAGCATCGCCGTGGTGGTGCCCACGCCGCGGGCATATCCGAGGTAGAGGCGCAGGTTGCCCACTGAGTGCCGGTCACCTTGCAGGCGCCGCAGCAGGCTGTCTGGATCCGGGCGCGTGTGACCCTCTGCGGCCACAATCCCGTGGCGGGCGATGACATGCACGTCGACGTCGGGAAGGCCCTCGACCACGCGGTCGACGATGTTGGGCCGCAGAGACCCGACCACCCCCGCCACCTTCGGTTCGCCGATGACCACATGCCGCGCTCCGCGCTCGCGCGTCGCGTTGATCACCGTGGTGGCGATGTCGACACCGTCGCGCTCGACGACACCCGTCTGCAACTCGCTGGCGAGACGTCGCCAGGTCACGTCGTCGGCGTCCGGGCTGGTGGCGTGCTCGTGGACGTGGACGATGGTGCACATGCCACGGCGGCGGCGGGCGAGCCGCACCGCACGGCGGATCAGCTGCTCGGCGCTGGACCTGCCGGAGACGGCGACGATGACGTCCTCCGGCGGCGCCTGGATGCCGCCACGCTCGCTGCCCACGCGCTCGGCGACGAACCGCAAGCCGATCTCACGCAGGGCGGCGAGGTTGCCGGACCGGAAGAAGTTCTCTAGGGCAGTGTCGACGCGGTCGGGGGCGTAGACGTTGCCGTGGCGCATGCGTTTGCGCAGAGCCTCGGGCGTGATGTCGATGAATTGAACTTCGTCAGCGGCGTCGAGGACGCTGTCGGGCACCGTCTCGTGGACGGTGATTCCGGTGATCTGCTCGGCCAGGTCCTTGACCGACTCCAGGTGCTGGATGTTCATGGTGCTGATCACGTCGATGCCGGCTGAGCGGATCTCCTCGATGTCCTGCCAGCGCTTGCCGTTGCGCAGCCCGGGCGCGTTGGTGTGGGCCAGCTCGTCGATCAGGGCCAGGTGCGGGTGCCGATCGATGACGGCGTCGACGTCCATGTCGGAGATCGCCGTCCCCTTGTAGCTGACGGTGATTCGCGGGATCACCTCGAGCGTGCCGATGGCGTCGGCGGTGCGCTGGCGTCCGTGGGTCTCGACGAGGCCGACAACGACGTCCTCGCCATCCTCGCGCCGCTCACGACCCTCGCGGAGCATGGCGAACGTCTTCCCCGAGCCCGGTGTGGCACCCAGGTACACCTTGAGCCGGCCGCGCCGTAGCGCCGTCTGCGTCGCCGCCGCCGTCGCCGACAGCGAGCCGGGGTCAGGAGGCGGCGCCCGCATCGAGTGCCATGTTGAGGGAGAGCACTGTGACGTGCGGTGAGCCGAAGATGCCCAGGGGGCGCCCGGCCACGTGGCTCTCTACGAGCTGTTGCAGTTTGGCCGAGTCGAGATGCCGGGCCGCCGCCACCATGCTCACCTGGGCCAGCGCAGCGGCATCGCTGATGTCGGGGTCGAAACCGGTGAAGTCGCCGGTCACGAGGTCAACGGGCATCGGGGCATTGCTGCCGTCCGGGTTCTTGGCGATGCCCAGGCTGTGCAGGTAGTCGGTGTAGCCCTCGACCCGGCTGAGCAGGACCTTGCTGCTCGGCGCCAGGTTACTGCCGACGGAGTTGGCGGCATTGCAGGGCAATGGCTTGCCGTTGGCGTCGACGGTGAACGAGGGCCGGCTCTGGAAGTAGCGCGGGTCGATCACGAAGATGGCGTTGCCCTGATCGTCCTTGGTTGTCTGGTAGGTGACGGTGCCGCTGGTGTCGGTGGTGGTCTTGTAGTAGCACTGACCGATGAGGGACGAGCCGATGACGTGGCCCTTGCTGTCGCTGACCAGGCTGCCATTGGCGTTGCTGTTGAAGGCGATCTGGGCGGCGCCGGTCATCACCAGGGGGTAGGCGATGCCGCACAGCACGGCGATCAGCACGGTGATCCGCAGAGCCGTGTTCAACTCGGTGAGCAGCTTGCGCATGGACGGGGTCCTCCTAGGCCAGGTGAAGGACGGTGATGATCAGGTCGATCAGCTTGATGCCGGCGAACGGCGCGACGATCCCGCCGAGGCCGTAGATGAGCAGGTTGCGGCGCAGCAGCGCGGCGGCACCAATGGCGCGATAGGTGACGCCCCGCAGAGCCAGGGGGATCAGCGCCACGATCACCAGGGCGTTGAAGATCACCGCCGAGAGCACGGCGCTGTTCGGCGAGTGCAACCGCATCACGTTGAGGGCGCCCAGCTCGGGCAGCGACACCACGAAGATCGCCGGGATGATGGCGAAGTACTTGGCGACGTCATTGGCGATGGAGAAGGTGGTCAGCGCGCCTCTGGTCATGAGCAGCTGCTTGCCCGTCTCCACGATCTCGATGAGCTTGGTTGGATTGGAGTCGAGGTCGACCAGGTTGCCCGCCTCCTTGGCGGCCTGGGTGCCGCTCTGCATGGCCACGCCGACGTCGGCCTGCGCCAGCGCGGGAGCGTCGTTGGTGCCGTCGCCGGTCATCGCGACCAGCTTTCCCTCGGACTGCTCCTTGCGGATCAGCTCCAGCTTGTCCTCGGGGGTGGCCTCGGCGAGGAAGTCATCGACGCCGGCCTCGCGCGCGATCGCCGCGGCGGTGAGGGGGTTGTCACCAGTGATCATCACGGTGCGCAAACCCATGCGGCGCATCTCCGCGAAGCGCACGCTGATGTCGGGCTTGACGATGTCCTTGAGGTGGACCGTGCCGAGGACGCGACGGTTCTCGGCGACCACCAGCGGGGTGCCTCCACTCCTGGCGATCGTCTCCACTTGCGCGCGCACCTCCGCGGGCAGGTCAGCGGGTCCGCCGTCCGCGGCGCACCACGCTGCCACCGAATCGGCTGCGCCCTTGCGGATCGAGGTTCCCGGGCGGTCCACGCCGCTCATGCGGGTGGTTGCCGAGAAGGGCACGGCCACCCATCCGTCACCTGGGTCGGCGGTCGCGCCCAGGCGACGCGCCAGCGCCACGATGCTGCGACCTTCCGGGGTCTCGTCGGTGGTCGAGGCGAGATTGGCGGCGCGCACCAGCTGCTGCATCTCAATTCCCGGGGCGGGGATGAACTCCGACGCCTGGCGGTTGCCCAGAGTGATGGTGCCGGTCTTGTCGAGCAGCAGCGTGTCGACGTCGCCCGCTGCCTCCACGGCGCGTCCCGACATGGCCAGGACGTTCTTCTGAAGAAGCCTGTCGATGCCGGCGATGCCGATCGCGGAGAGCAGCGCGCCAATGGTGGTCGGGATCAGGCACACCAGCAGTGCGATCAGCACCGTGATGGTCACCGACGTGCCCGCGAAGATCGCGAACGGCTGCAGCGAGACCACCGCCAGCACGAAGATGATCGTCAGCCCCGCCAGCAGAATGTTGAGGGCGATCTCGTTGGGTGTCTTCTGCCGCGACGCCGACTCGACCAGCCCGATGATCTTGTCCAGGAAGGTCTCACCGGGGTTCTGACGGATCTCGACGACGATGCGGTCGGAGAGCACGCGGGTCCCGCCGGTGACGGCGTCGCGGTCGCCGCCCGCCTCGCGGATCACCGGCGCCGATTCGCCGGTGATGGCCGACTCGTCGACCGAGGCAATGCCCTCGATGACGATGCCGTCGCTGGGGATGACGTCACCCGCCTCGCAGACCACGACATCGCCCTTGCGCAGCTGCGGGGCCGGCGTGGGCACCTCACGCCCGTCGACGAGCTTGCGCGCGATCGTCTCGCTGCGGGTGCGGCGCAACGTGGCCGCCTGGGCCTTCCCGCGTCCCTCTGCCACCGCCTCGGCGAAGTTGGCAAAGAGCACGGTGAACCACAACCAGAGAGCGATTTGGCCCACGAACCCATTGTCCTGGCCTTTGCTGAAGAGACCAGTCACGAACCCGTATGTGGTCATCACCGCACCGACGCCGACCACGAACATCACCGGGTTGCGCGCCTGCCAGCGTGGATCGAGCTTCTTGAAGGAGTCGCCTAGGGCCGGCACGAGGATGGAGCGGTCGAGCAGGCTCTGCACGCGGCGGCCCGAGTGGACGGGCCGTGGTGTCGGGCTCTGCGGCGCCGCAATCGTGGTCATGGATCTCGCTCTCAGTGGAGGTGGCCCGCAGCCAGCTGCAGGTGTTCGAGGATGGGACCGAGGGCCAGCGCCGGGAAGAACGTCAGCACGCCAACGATGACGATCACGCCGAGCAGCAGGACGCTGAAGAGCGGCGTGTCGGTAGGCAGCGTGCCGGCGCCGAACGGCACCGTCCTCTTCTTCGCCATCGAGCCGGCCAGGGCGAGCACAGGGATGAACTCGAAGACGCGGCCCAGGTACATGGCGATGCCGAGGGTGGTGTTGTAGTAGACAGTGTTCCCCGACAGGCCCGCGAAGGCGCTCCCGTTGTTGGCGGTCGTCGAGGAGAACGCGTAAAGGATCTCGCTGAACCCGTGCGGACCGGTGTTGAGCGGTCCAGCCCCGGTGGCCGTCGCCGCCGGCGCCAGCACCGAGATGGCGGTGAACCCCAGGATGCACAGGGGGGATATGAGGATGGCCAGCGCGGCCAGCTTGACGTCGCGCGATTCGATCTTCTTGCCGAGATATTCGGGTGTTCGTCCCACCATCAGACCGGCGATAAAGACGGCGATGATGGCGAAGACGAGCATCATGTACAGGCCGGCGCCGATGCCTCCCGGGCTGATCTCGCCGAGCTGGATGCCCACCAACGGGACCAGCCCGCCGATCGCGGTGAGGCTGTCGTGCGACGAATCGACGGAACCGGTGCTGGTGTTGGTGGTGGCGGCGACGAACTGGGATGACTGGAGCGGTCCGAAGCGCACCGACTTGCCTTCCATGTTGCCGCCCGACTGCTGCGCGGTCGCCGCCTGGGTCACCCCGGCGGTGTTTAGAGCGGAGTTGCCCTTCTGCTCGGAGTAGGTCCCCACCGCCGTGAGAACCAGGAGGATCGTGGCCATGGTGGCGAAGACGGCGAGTCCCTGCTTCATGTTCTTCACCAGGCGCCCGAATGTGAAGGCCAGCGCGAACGGGATAAGCAGGATGAGGAAGATCTCGAACGCGTTGGTGAAGCCGGTGGGATTCTCGAAGGGATGTGCGGAGTTGGCGTTGAAGAACCCGCCGCCGTTGTTGCCGAGGTCCTTGATTGCCTCCATCGACGCTACCGGGCCCTGGGCGATGGTCTGCATGATCCCGGTCAATGTATGCGCGCCGGTGTACTGCGAGAAGTTCTGGATGGCGCCCTGCGACACCAGGACGATGGTGGCCACGATGGCGAGGGGCAGCAGCACGTAGAGGATCGCCCGGGTGATGTCGACGTAGAAGTTGCCCAGGGTCGTGGCGGAACGGCGCGTCAATCCGCGAATCAGCGCGATCGCGATGGCCACGCCGGTGGCCGCCGAGAGGAACATGTGGAAGGCCAGTGCCAGCATCTGCGAGAGGTAACTCATCGTCGACTCGCCGGCGTAGTTCTGCCAGTTGGTATTGGTGGTGAAGCTGATCGACGTGTTCATCGCCAGGTCGGGTGTCACCCCCGCCTGCCCCGCCGGGTTGGTCTGCGCCTGCAGCGGCAGCTTGTCCTGGAAGCGAAGCAGCACGTAGGTGAGTAGGAGGCTTACCACGGTGACCACGAGGATCGCGACCAGGTACTGCACCCAGGTCTGCTCGGCGTCCTCCTTGACGCCGATCACCCTGTAGATGCCCCTCTCCACGGGGTGGAGCACCCTGCTGAGAAAGGTGCGTTCCCCGCCGAACACCCGCGCCATGTATTTCCCGAGCGGCACGGCGCAGGCCGCAACCGCCGCGAAGGTCACGAGCATCCCGATGATCTCCCAAATCATCAGAACTTCTCAGGGAAGAGCATTGCGGCGAAGAGGTAGATCGTCGCCAGCAGTGCGATGAAGCCGGCGACCACGTAGCCGAGCAGCGGGCTCACAGCTTGGTCAGGCCGACGACGTACCCTGCCGTGGCAAGGACGAGCGCCACCAGCACGATGATCATCAGCAGGTCGATGTTCACTTGCCGCTTCCATCCATGCGAGCAGCGTGCACCCGCGGGCGTGAACGCACGGTCGACGTGCCGTTCGGCTGTGGCACCCATCCCGCGGCCAGGCGCTCGGAACGGGTGCCGAAGCGAACACGGACCACCAGGTCGTCGGCGAGCTGGCCACCCGCCTCGATGACCGCGGCCAGCGCGGCGGCCTCCGCGGCGGCGACGGTGTCTCCACCGACGACTAGGTTCAACGCGTCGACGCGTGCCCGCCAGATCGACGCACCGCTGGGGTTGACCTCGACAACGACTTCGCCAACCGTCCCTCCATCGCCCATGCACGAACCGTAGCCACGCTTCCGTGAACGCATGGTCAACGACTCAGGGCTTCGGCGGATGGATCTCCTGCATGGGGCCGAACCGGTAGCCCTGGCGGCCGACGGTTACGATGATCGTCGGAGCTGAGGGGTCGGCCTCCAGCTTGCGGCGCAGGCGCTGGATGAACGTGCGCAGGTAGGCGCGGTCGCCGACGTAGCTCGGTCCCCACACCCGCGATAGCAGGCGGCGTTGGTCCATCAGCGTGCCCGCGTTCCGGGCCAGTTCGGCGAGCAGCACATACTCCGTCGGAGACAGACGCACCTCCTCGCTCGACTTGGACACGGTGCGGCTGCCCAGGTCGATGACCACGTCCTCGCAGTTGATCACCTGTCTCGCCTCCTCCACCGGGCGCACCCGGCGGAGCACGGCGCGCACCCGCGCCAGCAGCTCGCTGGAACCGAAGGGCTTGGTGAGGTAGTCGTCGGCGCCGAGGTCGAGCGCGCGCACCTTGTCCTGCTCGTCACCGCGAGCGGAGATGACGATGACCGAGGGCTGGCGGCGGCCCTCCAGCGTCGCTAGGATTCGCCAGCCGTCGACGAAGGGAAGCCCGATGTCGAGGAGCACGATGTCGAGCGCGGAGTTCTGGAGCGCCTCCAGGCCGGCGCGGCCGTCGGACGCGATGGTGACGCTGTGCCCTCCCCTTTCGAGGCTGGCAACGATCACCTCGCGCAGGGCGGCGTCATCCTCGATGAGCAGGATTCGGCCGCCATCATGCTTAGTCATCGTCGGGCAATTCTGAGCCAGCGCCGACCAATCACTAGCACACGATTCGAACCGACGGACTCGAAGTGCGACAGAGTACCTCTCTGCGGTTCACGTATCCGGCGTCGGGGGATCGTCCAACTCAGCTTCGGGAACGGACATGCAGAGCTCTTGGCCGTTGGCCTCGATTGGTCCAGTTTCGAGGGCTCGTGGTTGCCGCATTCATGCGACGGCGTCATCGCCTGGGCCGGCGGCCGCCTGCGGCACGCGTCGTAGCCTGGGGGCGTGCCGCAACCGGCCGCCCGGCATGGGCACGAGTTCGTCGAGGTCAATCCGCACCACCCTGATGCGCAGCCATCGGCGGCGCTCGACGAGCACAGCGCAACCATGCCGACGATGGATTACCGCACTGATCCGGCCGAGTACTTCATCAGACGACGACACCACACAGACTCCAAAGAGAGCCGCTGCGTCGAGCCTGTGCGAAACATGCGGGGGCACGATTGCACCCTGCTCCTAGGTGCGTCAACGAATGGTCAACGATCGGTGCGACGCCCAGCCCCTTTTGCCAGCGGAGCTTCGTCACCTGAAGCATCGGTTGGCGGAACTAACGCCTTCGACCGATCAGGGTGACAGCCTTGGACCCCAGAGATGCCTGCGCTCCACCTCTACCGCCGATGAGTACCAGTCCCACCGGGCGCTGAACGATGCGGGCGGCGCGGCATGGCCGGCCACAGATGGGGCGGCCGCGGCGACCTGAACGCGGCGATTCGATGCGGGCGCGTGCCTCGTCGTAGAGATCGCGCCACCGTCGGGCGAGCTCGGCACGATGCTGACGCCAGGCCGCCTTAGCGACCTGGTCGCCCCGGATACCGCGCACGCTCACCGCGATTGTGCGAGCTCTCGCGCGAATCCCTCCAGTTTGAGGGATTCGATGATCTTCTTGAAGAAGTGCCGCAAGCGGCGCCAGATATTGCAGGCTCCGCAACGGGAACCCACCAACGTGCCGAAGCCCACCGCGCCAATTCGCGACCACACATTGTTCGGGCGGGTCGGCCTCTTGGAGACCCCGGCATCGAGCAGTCTCGGTGATGTCAGTCGGGTCAGGATTCCCGCAGCATCCGGCTGAGCGCGTCGTAGGTGTCATCCACCACCAGGTGCTCGTAGTTGCGCTGGATCATCACCAGCGACGAGTGCCCCACGATCTTGGCGACCATCAGCGGATTCATGCCGCGCCGCAGGGCTTCGGTGATGAAACTGTGGCGGAAGAGATGCGGGTACACGCGTTTCGCCACGTTAGCGCGCTCTGCGATGTCTCGCACCATCTGGAGCACACCGGACGTCTCCAGCGGGGCGGTGCGCCCATTGGGGCTGCGGCGCAGCGCGACGAAGAGTCGATCGGGAGCGTCGTCGGGCCGGCCTCTCTCGGCGTAGCGCCGCAGGCGTCGAGCCAGGTCGGGCATGATCGGTGCCAACCGGTGATCACCGCCTTTGGCGCGGGTGATGCGCAAGAGGTGGGTCCGATTGCGCTCGATGACATCGGCCGGTCGCAGCCCGACCAACTCGCCGACGCGCAGACCCGTGTCCGCCAGGACTCGGATGATCAGCTTGTCGCGCTCGGTCGGCGCCGCTCCCTCCATCGCATTGATCTCCTCGCGGCTGAGGACGTCGATGTCGCGGCGCGCGAGCTTGGGAAGCTGGCCCTTGGCCTCGAACGACTCCCCCTGTCGCTGTGCCCAACCGAGGAAGAAATTAACATTGCGGACGTACGCGTGCACCGAATGACGGGAGAGAGGCCCGCGCTTGCCTCCCCGCTCCAGCAGCTCACTCGAGTAGCGGTCCATGACCCGGTTGGACAGCTCGTCGACGTTTGTAATGCCCTCGCGCTCACAGAAGGGAAGAAACACATGCTGCAGCGGATAGCCATAGGAGTCCTTGACCGTCTTGGGAGACAGCCCCCGTGCCCGACAGGAGGACAGGTAGTCGTCCACCAGTCGTGCGAGCGGCTCGCTGCTCTTCGGGATGACCTTCAGACGGCTCACGAGGCGCCTTCAACTCACCGCCCTGAGCAGCGGTGTTGGTCAGGATACCGGTCCAAGCCATCACTTTCAAGCCGTATATTCACCCCGTTTTGGAGCACTTTTTAGCAGCGTCAAGTCACATTCAAGAGCTGCACCTTAACTCGAAATCGATCAGGTGGTGGAGCCAGGGGGACTCGAACCCCCGACCCCTTGCATGCCATGCAAGTGCTCTCCCAGCTGAGCTATGGCCCCGGCAGGGATGGTAGCAGCGGGGCCCGCGCCGGCCGACGGCTCTGCAGAGCCGAAGTCGCAGGCAACGTGGTCACAACTGCATACAACCGCGCAGTAACATATCGCCCCGGACCCTGAGAAGCGCACAATAGCGCGCAGACTCAGTGCAATGCGACAGGCGCCCGATCAGGTGCCATCGTCATGGGAGCGGCGGGATGGTCTTGCTCGATGGTGCCAGCGACACGGCAGCGCGGGTGTCGCCGCTCGTCTCCGCCGCCCAACGGCTGGTCAGTCGCATCGAGGTCCTCGTCGAGGAGGTCGCCAGGCTCCGCGAGGACAACGCCACCCTCCGGCACGAGGTGCGTGAGGCGGTCGCTCTGCTCGACGGAGCTGCCAACGCAGGGTCCGATGGTCACCGCATCCTTCGTGGTCGCACAGTGTTGGTGGCCAAGGTCAAGGCTCCCGTCCGCCGCCGCCGCCGCGGCCGGGCGCCCAAGGGGCGGGCCACTCCGACTGATGTCACGGCAGATGTCGTCCGGGCAGTGCTTGTCAAGCTCGGCGAGGCCACAGCCTCAGAGATCGCCGCAGAGATCACGCGAGCCCGAGTGCAGGCGGCAGTGTCCGGCTCCACCGCGCCGGTCGGCGGCCGGGCGGTCCGCTTTTTGGCCGAGCGGGCAGGCGCAACCACCCGCGTGGGGGAGGATGGCCAGCGCCGCTACCGGCTTGGCTGACCTGCGTGCACTCCGAGGTTGCCCGCACCCAGCGCTGGCCGCTGCCGGCGGATGTCAGGGACGGTTGGGGTCGCGGCCAAAGAAGGCGGCGAGCCGGTCGTACAGTGGGGCGGAGGGATCGATCGACACCTCCGGCCCGAATGCCTGGCCCCGCATCTGTGGCTTGAGCGCCCCTTGCGCCCAGGTCAGCGCCGCCTCGCCCACCTGAGTGTCGAGCGCGGTCGACTGACCGGTGGCGCGGGCCAGGTCCCAGGTATGGACGGCGAATTCGGCGGTGAGCTGGTCGACGGGAAAGCGCTTGGGCAACTGACCCATCCCGGGCATCTCGACGCTGCCGTCGAGATCGGCGGCCCGCCAGGCGGCGATCAGCGCCGTCGCCGCCTCCTGGAACTCGGCGGCCGCCTTGTCAACGTGGGGCGGCGCGGCCGCCCAGTTCGGGCTGCCGCCGCTGGCTCGGATCTCGCCGTTGCGCGCCGACTGGATGACGTGATCGACGAGCTGTGTCACGTTCCAGTCGTGGCACGGCGTGTGCATGCCCCACTGGTCGCCGGCCACGCCGGCGATGACATCTCCGGCCTGCTCGACCGAACGAGAGAGCGTGGCGAGCGGGCCTGCTGGGGTGGGCACGCCGGTCATCTTACCGACCGCCCACCGCGGCGGTGCTATGCCGCCGGTGTGCGTACGATTGGCGGACAGTGAGCATTCCTGCACGTGTCAGTCTCGCCACCCTCGGTGTGCGCGATGTTGCCGTCAGCACCGCGTTCTACCGCGCACTGGGATGGCCGCTGTCGCCGGCATCGGTCGAGGGCGAGGTCAGCTTCTTCAACACCGCGGGCGGGTTGCTCGGCCTGTTCGGGCGCGAGTCGCTCGCCGAGGACGCGAACTCCGAAGACGACGACGACATCCACGGGTTCCGCGGCGTCACGCTGGCCATCAACCTGGAGAGCGAGGCCATGGTCGACGAGGCGTTCGACCAGGTGAGGATGGCCGGCGGCAGGGTTCTCAAGGAACCGATCAAGGTGTTCTGGGGTGGGTACTCGGGGTACTTCGCTGATCCCGACGGTCACGTGTGGGAGGTGGCGCACAACCCGGGTTGGCCGATGGGCGACGACGGCCGGCCGCAGCTCCCAGCAAGCGAGTGACGGCGGCCGATGATCCTGCTGCGGTGATTCCCTGGGTGCGGCGCCGGCGGCCCATGCCGGAAGGCACGACCCCACCCGCAGCATCCCCAGCGCCGGCGGCGACGGCGGTGCCCCCGGGGCCCGGCTGAGGGTTCGTCGCACACCTTGTCCGTTTGGTGTCCCGGTGACCACCGGACACTCGCGTGCATGGCGGCACTGCACCGGTTGCTGACGCGAAGGTCCGGGCGCCTGGTCGCCATCAGCCTGGTCGCCGCGTCGGCAGCGGCGGTCGGGCTGATGATGACAGCGCGCGGCAACGACCAGCCGCTGGCGGCGGCGACGCCCGCCGTGGCAGCGCCCGGACCGGCGGCGACACTTCTGGTGTTCGTCAGCGGTGCAGTGACTCATCCAGGCCTGTACGAGCTCGCCGTCGGGGCCCGGATCGCCGACGCGATCGCCGACGCCGGCGGGATCCTGCCAACCGCCGACCCGGGCAAGCTGCCCGACATGGCCGGCGCGGTGCACGACGGCCACCAGGTCAACGTGCCGTTCGCCAAGGGAGCTCGTGCGGTCACCTCAGTGAAGCTCGACGCCAACAGCGCAACGGCCGACGAGCTCGTGCAGGTTCCCGGGATAACGCCGGACATCGCCACCGCGATCGTCGACGTCAGAACCCAGTGGGGTCCGTTCGCCAACCTCTCCGACCTGCGCAACGCCCTCGGTCTCGACACCGCGACCGCGGCGCTGATCGGCAAGCACCTGAGCTTTCTCATCGCGGTCCAATGAGCGCCACCGCCCCCTGGCGGGTCGCGCTCTGTGCCGGCGCATTCTCGGCGTGCGTCGCCGTCGCGCCCATGGGCATCGGGATGGCGGTACTTGTGGCGGTGGTCGCGTGCGTGCTGATCGCGCTCCTCTTCCTGGAATTGCGGTCGGTGACCGCGATGGCGGCGATAGCCGCCTGCTGCCTTGGCACCTGGCGTGGATTGGCGGCGACGGCGGTCGACCGCGGAGCGGGGAGTGTCGCCGGTCACCTCGGCAGCGGATCGATCGTGCTGCGCGGAACTGCTGGCGACGCTGGTGTTCCGGGCCGCGACGACACCATCGTTGTCGACGTCGATCACCTCGCCACCCAGTCGGGCACCTGGAAGGTCGGCGGCGCGGTGGTCGTGCAACCGCGGGTTGCGGTGGCGGTCCTGCCCGGCGACATGGTCGACGTGCAGACCGCCAGCCTTCGCGCGCCGCCGCGACGGCCGGGAGCCCTGTCGGCAGTCGCGCTGGAGCGGGTCGGCGCGACCGCCATCGCCACCGCAGCGCAGGTGACCATCCTCGCCCATGGCGGCCCGACGCCGGCGCGGTTGGCACAGCAACTGCGGCAGGTTCTCACCACCACGGTGTCCCGCGCGCTGCCCGAGCCGGAGGCGACGCTGCTGCTCGGCATCGCGTTCGGCATCCACGGCCGGATCGCAGGCGCGGTCAAGGCGCCGCTGCAGGACGCCGGGCTCATCCATGTCATCGCCGTGAGCGGGCTCAAGGTGGTCATGGTTGCCGGGCTCGTCGAGGCGCTGGCCAGGGTGCGCGGGTGGTCGCGACGGCGCCGGACCCTGGCCACGCTGGCGACGATCGGCGCGTACGTGGTGCTCAGCGGCGCGGGCGCTGCGGCCCTGCGCAGCAGCGCGATGGTCGGCGCCGGACTCCTGCTCAGCCGCGACGGCCGGCGGCCGCACTCGTTCGCGCTCCTCGGCCTGTGTGCGGCTCTGCTCCTGGCTGTCGAGCCCGCGGTGGCGACAGACGTCGGATTCCAGCTCTCCTTTCTCGGCACCGCCGGGATCCTGGTGCTGGCGGCACCGATTGCCGCCCACATCCCTGGGCCCAGGCTGCTGGTTGAACCGTTCGCAGTGACAATCGCGGCCCAGCTCGCCACCGCGCCCATCACCGCTGGGACCTTCGGCGTGCTGTCGCTGGTCGGCCCCTTCGCCAACGCGCTGGTGCTGCCCCTGATCCCTCTGGTGATCGTGGTGGGCGGGGCCGGGGCACTGGTGGGCACGGTGCTGCCCGCCCTCGGCTGGGCAGCGCTCCACACCGCCGCCCTGGCGTGCACCCTCGTCCTGGCGATTGCGCGGGGGGCAGCGGCCATGCCCCTGGCGGCCATCCACCTCCAGCTCTGGCCCTCGGCCTGGACCGCTGCCGAGCTGGCGACGGTGGGCGCGGGCGGGCTGGCGTGGCTCCTGTACGAGCACTGGCTGCCGTTTCGCGCTGGTTCACTGACCGTGGGGGCAGCCGCGGCGATGGGAGCGGGGATTGTGTCGACCTCCGTTGCCTCAGCGGCCACCGCGAGCACTCTGCGCGTGACGGTGCTCGACGTCGGCAACGGGGTCGCGGTGCTGGTCCGGCCGCCGGGTGGGGGCACGGTGCTCGTCGATGGTGGCTCCGATGGCGCGGCTCTGCTCAGCGCGCTCGGTCGGACGCTGTCACCGCTGGACCGTCACCTCGACGCTGTGGTTCTCACGGCGACGGATCGCGCCACGTCTGCCGCCATCCGCAGCCTGATCGGCCACTACGACGTGAGCTGGCTGCTGGTCTCGCAGCCGCTGCCGCCTGCCCTGCAGACGGCCGCCACCCAGCTCGCCGGGTCCGGCACCAAGGTGATCGTGGCCGGCGACTCGCCGTGGCGGGTGGCGGGCGTGAGCGCACGCTGCGTCGCCTCCGGCCCGCTGCCCGCGTCGGCCTGTGTGCTGCAGCTCACCGACGGACGCTCAACGGCCCTGGTGACAGGCAACCTCGCACAGGCCTCGCAGGACGAGCTCGCGGGAGTCGCCGGCTCTCGGCTGCGCGCCGACCTGCTTGTGGCGCCGACGACGACGGCGCCGTCTGCCGACCTGCTGGCTGCAGTGCAACCCGGTCTGATCGCCGTCCCGGCCAAGCGCACCCCGCCCGGCCTCGCCGGCCTAGGCCTCGACGTCAGCCTCACCGGGCGCGACAGCGACATCGAATTCTCCACGCTCAGCTCGGGCGGTTTCGCCAACGACACCGGCTGACGCCCGATCACAATGTCGCCCGTGACCTCCGAGACCACGGGGCTGCTGCTGGTGCACGGTGACGAGCCCTACCTCGTGGACCGCACGGTCGAGCAGTGGCGCGCGTCCGCGACAGGCGACATCGAGGTGATCGACGCGCCCGCGAAGCTGGAACCGCTGATCGCCAGCCTCGTCGACATGCCGTTGTTCGCCGCAGAGCGACATGTGCTGGTTCGCGACCTGCCGCAGTTGGCAGGGTCGCGCAAGGGCAACGGCGGTGTTGACGAGCTGCTGCGCGCTTTGTCGTTGCGCGCCCCGAGCACGCATCTCTGCCTGGCGGTGCGTGCCACCGTTGCCCCGGGCAACCCGATCCTGGCCACCGTACAGGCGCAGGGGGGGCGTGTCGTGCACCACCAGGCGCTGCGCCCTGGTGACCGCCGCCACTGGCTGGACACGGAGGTGCGCGCGCGCAACCTTGAGCTTCCGGCCGGCGGCGCGGAACTGCTTCTGCGCTGCAGTGGCGGCGACCTCGGTGCCATCGACGGTGAGCTGGACAAGATCGCTGCGCACCGCGATCACCTCACCATCGAACAGTTGCAACAGCTTGTTGCCGGTACCGAGCAGCTCCAGCTCTACAACGTGCTCGACCTGCTCGCCGGACCGCACCCGGCGGCCGGGGCAGCGCTGCTCGCAGACCTGCTCGCCGAAGGCCGGTCCCCGCAGTACCTGCTGTCGATCCTCGCCGGCCAGCTGCGCGACCTGCTCATGGCACACGCTGTGCTTCTGCGCGGCCAGCGAGGCGCGAGCGCGTTGGCGGCGGCGATGCACCTTCCGGCGTGGCGTGCCGAACGCGTGCTGCGGACCGCGCATGCCATCCCGGCGACGCTGGCGATGGTGTGGATGCGCGAGCTGCAGCGCATCGACGCAGGGCTCAAGGCTGGCGAGGTGGACGACGTCGCCGCGCTCCAGCGCTGGGGACTCTCGGCTGCGCAGGCTTTGTCTGAGCGGCGCACGCAGCGCAGCGCCTGAGCCGCGCCGGCGTCGCCGGCGCGCTACATCGGGGGCATGTCGGACAGCGGCGGCTCGAGCCCGATCGAAACAGTTGAGGGGAAGTCGCGCACGCGCCAGAGCGGCGTGAAGACGATCGTGAAGCTGGCGAGCGCGCCGAGCAGGGCGGTCAACCACAAGGCGGTGACGGCGCCGATGGTCGCCGCGAGCAGGCCGCCGAGGAGGTTGCCGAGGGGCCAGGCGCCCCAGAAGAAGGAGCGGAACACCGAGCTCATCCGGCCCTGGAGTCGCGCGGGAGACAGTGACTGCCGGAGTGTCACCTGGGCGATGTTGCCGGCCGTGCCCACCGCGCCGGAGACGACGAACAACGGGAAGAGCAGCGCGGCCGGGGGCACGAACACGGCCAGAGGGATGGCTGCGAAGAGGCCGATGGCGATGGCGTCGGTGAAGGTCATCGTCCGGCCCACGCCGAGCGCGGCGATGACCCGCGACGCGACCAGAGAGCCGAGCAGCGCACCGGCGCCGGCGGACGCGAGCACTGCCCCGAGCAAACCCGGACTGAGGTGGAGACGGCCGTACGCGAACACGAACAGCGGCGCCTCGTAGGCGTGCGCGAACACGCCCGCGAGCGTGAGACAGAGCAGCTGGGCGCGGAGGACCGGGTTGCCGAAGACGTGCCCGAGCCCCTCGCGCACCTCACTCAGCATGTGGCGCCGTCGGGCTGTCGTCAGGCGCGCCTCGTGATGGCGGATGCCAAGCAGCGAGACCGTGGACACAAGGAACGAGGCGGCGTCGGCGAGCACCGCGCGAGCTGCGCCGACGGCCTGCACGAGCCCCCCACCAAGACCCGGCCCGGCCAGCGCGCCTGCCGACCAGGTCACCTCGAGCCGGCTGTTGGCCTCGAGCAGCTGGTCTCCGCGGACGAGCATGGGAATGTAGGCGAGGTAGGCGACGTCGAAGAACACGCTGAACACGCCCATAGCCACGGCCGCCACGAACAGGTGCCAGAGCTGCAGGGCACCGGCTGCCGCCAGCACCGGGATGGTGGCGAGGATTGCGGCGCGCGCCAGGTTGCACACCAGCATCAGCCTTCGTTTGCGCACCCGGTCGACGATCGCCCCGGCGCCGAGCGCCAGCAGGGGAAAGGGGATGCGCTCGGAGGCGACGAGCAGGCCGATCGCGGCCGGGCCGGCGTGGAAGATGAAGATCGCCAGCGTCGGCAGGGCGAGCACGGTCACCTGGCTGCCGATCTCGCTGACGATCTGCCCACTCCACAGCAGACCGAAGTCGCGCTGACGCCAGACTGCACCGCTCACGGCGGGCTAGGCTCGCACAGCACCACCACCATCCGTCCTGCTTCCATTGCGGCCGATGGACTGGGCGCTGATCTCCTCGTTGGCCACCGCCGGCGGCACCCTGGTTCTCGGCATCGCCACATTTGCGTCGGTGCGCTCGGCCAACCGCGCGGCACGGGCCGCTGAGGGCTCACTGCTCGCCGGCCTGCGACCCCTGCTGGTGCCGTCGCGCATGCAGGACCCGCCCGAGAAGATCTCGTTCGCCGACAATCACTGGCTGCGGGTGGAGGGCGGCCGCGGCGCCGCCGAGGCCACCGACGCCGCTGTCTACATGGCGATGTCGCTGCGCAACGTCGGCAGCGGTATCGGTGTGCTCCATGGCTGGCTGTTCCTGGAAGAGCGGCCGACGGGCGACACCAGCGTTCCGAACCCGGCCGACTTCCGGCGTCTGACCCGAGACCTCTACGTGCCCGCTGGGGACAACGGCTTCTGGCAGGGGGCTTTTCGTGATCCCGCGTCGGACGAATTCATCCGCGCCAGCCGGGTGATCGGCAACCGGCAGCAGTTCTGGATCGACATCCTCTACGGCGACTTCGAGGGCGGCCAGCGGTCGATCAGCCTCTTCTCGATGGTGCCGGTGCGCGACCAGGAATGGCTGGTGACGGTTGCGCGGCACTGGAACCTCGACCGACCGTCACCGCGATGAGATCGGGCTAGCTTTTCTGGTTCCCGGCCGGTGCGGTGGGTGCCGCCTTGGCCGTGGGCGACGCCTTGGTGGCGGGTTTGGCGGCTGCCCTGGCCGCGGGCTTGGCGGCCGCCTTGCGCGACGCTGTCGACTGGCGGCCGCGACCCTTGGCGCCACCGGCGGCTGCGGCACGCACCTCGGTGGAGTGCTCGCCACCCTCGCTGGCGGCCCGAATCAACCGCGACGCCATCAGCGTGAGGCGGGACTTGCGCCGGTTGACGTTGTTGCGGTGGAGAATCCCCTTCTCGCCGGCGCGATCGAGCGCTCGGACAGCGGCCTTGAGCTGCTCCTCGATGTCGACCGTCCGGCCGGGCTCAAGGGTGAGCAGCGACTGGCGGGCCTTGCCGACGTACGTCCGCACCGAGGAACGCACCCCGCGGTTGCGGAGGTGCTTGCGCTCGTTGGCACGGATGCGCTTGCGGGCGGAGCGGGAATTGGCCACGAGTCTTCCTGTCGAATGAGCTGGATGCGGCACCCACGGGTGCGATGCGCCGACGGCCGGCGCGGCCCGCGGAGTATATCAGCCACCCAATGCTGCTCATCCCGGCGTACGCCAAGGTGAACCTGTGCCTCGCGGTGCGCGGACGAAGGCCCGATGGGTTCCACGAGATCGATTCGGTGGCCGTGGCCGTCGACTGGCACGACCTGGTCGGCATCGAGGCGCGCGCGGCGCCGGCCACGGCTGTGCGACTGCGTGTCACCGACGGCGGTGGAGGGGAAGCCCCTGCCGGGGAGGACAACCTCGCCGCCCGCGCCGCCGCCGCGGTGGCTCAGCTGGTCGGCCCGATGGCGGTGGACGTCTGGCTGGATAAGCGGATCCCCAGCCGGGCCGGGCTGGGCGGCGGCTCAGCCGACGCGGCTGCGGTGCTGCGCGGCAGCGACCGCTGGTCGGGTCTCGACGACCAGACGCGACTGGCGATGGCGGCGTCGCTGGGGTCGGACGTTCCGGTGGCACTGGGCTGCGGTGCGCAGCGGATGCGCGGCCGCGGCGAGGTGCTCGACGCGGTGCCGGCGCCGACTCTCTTCCTGGCCATCGCCATCGCGGGGACGAGCGACACCACCGCAACGTACGCGGCCACCGAGGAGGTCGACTTCGAGGACGCTGGCCGGGTGGACCATGTGCTCCAGGCGCTGGCGGCGGGCGGGCTCCCCGACGACGGCGATCTCGGCAGCGGGCTGGAGCCGGCGGCATGCCGCGCCAACCCCGAGCTCGACGAGCGACTGGTGGCGCTACGTGCCGCCATCCCGCAGGTTCGCTGGCATCTCACCGGCAGCGGCGGGGCGGCGTTCGCACTGGCGCCGGACCCCGCCGGCGCCGCCGAGATGGCCGCGGCAGCACGCCATGCCGGGTTTGTGGGGCGCGCCTGCCGCACCGTGGCGGCGGTGCGATGACGCGGACGGCGGCGCTGACTGTTGCAGACGTCAGGTCCGCCGCCGCGCAGCTCCGCGGCGTGGCGCAGCGCACCCCGGTGGTGACCTCCCGCACCATCAACGAGCTGGTGGGTGCGCAAGCCTTCCTCAAGTGCGAGAACCTGCAGCGTGCCGGGGCCTTCAAGTTCCGCGGGGCTTATAACGCGATCTCGCGGTTGTCGCCTGAGCAGCTCGGCCGCGGCGTGGCCACCTACTCCTCGGGCAACCACGCCCAGGCGGTGGCCCTGTCCTGCCGCCTGCTCGGCAGCACCGCCCTGGTGGTGATGCCCGAAGACACGCCCGCGGGCAAGCGCGCTGCCACCCAGGGGTACGGGGCCGAGGTGGTCACCTACGACAGGTACACGCAGGACCGTGTGGCGCTGGGCAACCGGATCGCCGCAGAACGCGGCCTCGCCCTCGTGCCACCCTACGAGGACGCGCACGTCATCGCCGGCCAGGGAACCGTCGCCCTCGAGCTGCTCGAGGAATGCGGGCGGCTCGACGCCATCGTCGTCCCCGTCGGCGGCGGAGGCCTGCTGGCCGGGTGCCTGACCGCGGCCAAGGCGATGCAGCCTGGGATCCGCGTCATCGGCGTCGAGCCGGAGGCTGCAGATGACACCAGGCGCTCGCTGCTGGTGGGCCACCGCGTATCGATCCCGGTGCCGCGGACCATCGCCGATGGCCAGGCCGCAGACACCCCGGGCGAGATGACGTTCGCGATCAACCAGCGTCTGGTCGACGACATCGTGCTGGTCAGCGACGACGAGATCCGCTCGGCCATGCTGCTGGTCTTCGAGCGCCTCAAGCTGGTCGTCGAGCCGAGCGGGGCCAGTGCCCTGGCCGCGCTGCTCTGCGGGCGAATCACGCCGCCCGCAGCGCGTGTTGGCGTGGTCATCTCCGGTGGCAACGTCAGCGCCCTGCGCTTTGCCGAGCTGGTCGGACAACTCCCCCGCACCTGATGTCGTCGCCGGCAGCGGATCGGTCAGCGATGGTCAGCGACTCTCCGCAGCCGGTGCAGGAAGGTCACCAGCGCGAACAGCCACACCACACATAGGACGGCGTGCGTGTACGCCAGGGCGAGTGCTTGATGGTCGGGGTTCCGGCGTCGCCGAGGAACTGCGGGACCACGCGCTCCGGTCGCACCCGGCTGGGCTGGTGAGCGTGCGGTGACGGCGGCCCTACAATCCGGGATCGTGGCCGCGCAGACGCGTACCGACCCCGCGCCTGCCGCCGCGACCGCCGCGGCACCCCCAACGCCGGAGGAATGCGCGCATCCAGCGCCGGTCACCGGGGTGATGGCCCACGAGTTCTCCCACTACGCGGGCGCGATCGGGCCCGAGGGCACGCGGCGCACCTCCACGTACTACGGCCCGGTCATCGGCGGCCTGCCCATCCGCGCCTGGCATTGCGAGGTGTGCGGGCTGCTGCGGCTCTCGTATTTGGACGGTCGCACCGAGGAGCGCCGCCTCCATCCGGGACCACAGCCGGGACTGCTGGTGGAGGCCACCCCGTTCGATCCCCAGCAGGAGCACTACGGGCTGCAAGCCCGGGTGTCCGGGGTGACCGTCCCGCTGACGATGTACAGCGAGCTTGTCTCCCCGTACCGGCCGGCTCCATTCGTGCCCCCGTGGCAGGGATACGAGCTCCCCAGGTGGGGGGCGCTCACCTGGTTCACCGTCGTCGGTCTCTGCTTCATCGTCGTCGGCCTGCTCGCCACCGGCATCCTGGCGGTGTACGACTACTCCACGCCAGCGGCAGTCGGGCCGGTGATCACGATCACCGGGTACACCTTCCTGGCGATCCTCATCGCCCAGGTGCTCGGGGCCGCACAGCGGCACTGGTTCCCGTTCCCATCGCTCGCGCCGTCGATCGCGCAGACGCAACGTGGCGAGCCGCACATCGACGGCCCGACGATCGCCGTGGTCACGCTGCTCTCGCTCACCATGCTGGGGCTCTTCATCGCCGCGGTGCTGGCCGTCTACACCTACTCGACGTCGCCGGCTGAAGGCCCGGTGGTCATCGTCACGGTGATCCTCGCGGTGCTCGCCATCATCATCGGGCTCGGCTCCGCGATCTCACGGCGTTCGCGCCGACCCTGATCCGCCGCCCATGGCACTGACCCCCCCACCCGACCAGGACATCGTCGTGGTCGGCGCCACCGGCGACCTCAGCGCGCGCAAGCTGCTCCCCGCGCTCTACAACCTCAGCGCCGAGGGACTCCTTGCGCGCAAGGGCGACATCGTCGGCGCCGCGCCGGTGGCGATGGACCTCGATGGATTCCGCGACTTCGCGCGCGACGCGGTGAGGACGTTCTCGCGCACCAAACCCACGCAGCGGCTGCTGACGCAATTCCTCGGCCGTCTGCGCTTCGTGCGCCTCGACCCCAGCGCCAACCTCCTCGACCTGGGTGCGGCGCTGCGCAGGGAGCAGCGACTTGTCTACCTCGCCGTACCGCCGAACGCGTTCGCGGGGCTGATCACCGCACTGGGCAAGGCGGGCCTCGCAGAGGGTACCTCGCTGATCATCGAGAAGCCGTTCGGTCACGACCTGAAAAGCGCGCGCCAGCTCAACAGGACCATCCATTCGGTGCTCCCCGAGCAGCGAGTGTTCCGCATCGACCACTACCTCGGCAAGGAGACTGTGCAGAACCTCCTGGTGTTTCGTTTCGGCAACTCCATCTTCGAGCGGATCTGGAATCGCGACGCCATCGCACGAGTCGAGATCACCGTCGCGGAATGCCTCGGGGTCGAGCACCGCGGCGCGTTCTACGAGCAGACCGGTGCGATCCGCGACATCGTCCAAAATCATCTGTTCCAGGTGCTCGCCGTGACCGCCATGGAACCGCCGGTGTCGTTCGATGCGGAAGCGATCCGCAACGAGAAGTTCAAGGTGCTGCAGGCTCTCCAGCCACTCGACCCGTCCACTGTGGTGCGCGGTCAGTACACCGGGGGCACGGTGGAGGGCAAGCGGGTGCCCGGCTACCGCCACGAACCCGGTGTGGCCCCGCACTCGCGCACAGAGACGTTCGCGGCCATGCGACTGTCCATCGACAGCTGGCGATGGTCGGGAGTGCCGTTCTTCATTCGCACCGGCAAGCGCATGGCCACGCGTGACACACGCATCGTCATCGACTTCCGCGAGGTGCCGCTGCGTCTGTTCATGGGAGCGGGGGTTCACGACATCGAGTCCAACCGGCTCATCGTGCACATCCAACCCGACGAGGGCATTTCCGTGACCTTCGCCGCCAAGGTGCCGGGCCCGGAGGTTCGCGTGCAACCGGTGAGCATGGAGTTCACCTACGGGGCATCCTTCCGGACGTCGCCGCCCGAGGCGTACGAGCGCCTGCTCCACGACGCGCTCGACGGTGACCACACCCTCTTCATCCGCGAGGATGAGGTGGAGCGCGGCTGGATGGTGGTGCAGCCGGTGCTCGACGAGCCGCCGCCGCTGGTGACCTACCGCGCCGGCACGTGGGGACCCAAGGCAGCCGACCGGCTGGTGGAGCCCCTCGCCTGGCACCACCCCGACCTGGGCGGTGGACGATGAGCACCCTGGTCGGCGTCGACCTCGGGGGAACCAACATCCGCGCCGCGGTGGCGACGGGGGCACGCACCCACACCGCGCCCGCCCATGCGCCAACCCCGGGTCAGGAGGGACCGGAGGCGGTCATCGAGGCGATCGCGAAGTGCGTCGAGGTGGCCACCGGGGACCACCGCGTGGACGGTCTTGCCATCGGCATCCCGGGGCCGCTCGATCCGCGGCGCGGCATCGTCTACGCCGCGCCTCAGCTGAAGGGCTGGGACAACTTCGACGCCGAGTCCGCCCTGCGCCGCCGCCTGCGCTGCGACGTCGCCATCCACAACGACGCCAACCTCGCGGGCTATGCGGAGTGGGTCGCCGGGGCCGGTCGCGGCACCACAGACTTCGTCTTCATCACCGCGAGCACCGGGGTCGGCGGAGCCCTCATCCTCAACGGCGAGCTGTATGCGGGGACGTCGGGCACCGCAGGGGAGATCGGCCACACGCCGCTCTGTCCCGGGTATCCCGCGTGCGGCGAGGGGCACGAAGGTTGCCTCGAGGGCACCGCCAGCGGCCGCGCCATCGCCCAGGCTGCGCAGCGCGCGGTGGCGGCAGGGGAGACGACTTCGCTGGCGCGTTTGCCGCAGCACCAGATCGACGCCAAGACGGTGCAGGACGCAGCCCACGCCGGCGACGAGGTGGCGATGCGCGTGTTCAACTGTGCAGCTCGCAACCTCGGTCGGGCGGTGGGTGGGCTCATCAACCTGCTCTCACCGGAGGCGATCGCGATCGGCGGCGGTCTGATCAACGCCGGCGACCTGCTGTTCACGCCGCTGCGCGCGGCCGTGGCGGAGATTGCGTTCGCTGCACCTGCTGAGCACTGCCGCATCCTCATGGCGGAGCTGGGCACTGACGCCGGCCTGGTCGGCGCGGTGGCGTGGGCGGTGAAGAGCTTCGGGCCGCCGCACTAACCGCTGGTCTCGCCGGCGCGGACCGGGATGGTCAGGCGATTGGCGGACAGGGCCAGCGGGCATCGCCAGCGAGGGTCATGGGCGCACGACGGAGCGTACGCGAAGTTGAAATCGAGCACGATGCGGTCACCATCGCTGCCCAGGTCAGCGCCCTTGGCGGTGTCGAGCACGTAGCGGCCGCCGCCGTACGTCTCCGCACCGGCGGTGGCATCGGCAAACGGCACGAACAGTCCACCCGCGTAGCCGTCGAGCCAGTACGTGCCGAGCTCGCACTCCACACCTTGCAGCGCGAAATGCAGAGTGCCGACGTGGGTGTGGCCCGGAATCTCACCGTCACCAGCTGCGTGCTGCGGTGGCGATGCGACCAGCGTTGCGCGGACGCGCATCGAGGGGTCGTGGTCGAAGCATGCGAAGGCGTGGCCGGCGCGATGCGACTGCGGCACGGGCGATTGCGGGTGCTCGCGATACAGGCGCTGCTTGCCCTCGCGCCAGGCCTGCCAGGCGTCGACGCTCGAGCCCATGGCCCGGACTCGGTGGTAGAGCTCACCCACCTGGCGGCGCCAATCGGTGAGCTGCACGGCCGCCCTGGCGTCCACTGCCATCGGGACTAGCCGCCCAGCAGCTTGGGGAAGAGCCCGTCGAGGTCGCGCGAGAAGGTGGGGAAGGCGTGCAGGGTGTCGACGAGGACCGCCAGTGACACCTCCGCCCTGATCGCCAGGGTCAGCTCCGAGATCATCTCGCCAGCGCGCGGCCCCACCCCGAGCGCGCCGACCAGCACCTCTCTGTCCATGTCGGCGATCAGCTTGATGACCCCGCCGGGTGGTCCATTGATGTAGCCGCGGGTGCCGTTGCCGGAGTCCGCGCTGACGGTGTTGACATTGGCGTGCTGCTCGCGAGCGCGCGCCTCGCTGAGCCCAACCGACGCGATCTCGGGGTCGGTGAAGGTGACGCGCGGAATGGCGCGGTGGTCGGCGACTGCGTTGTCGCCGCGCAACTGCGCTCCGATGACACGACCGTGGTACCAGCTGAGGTGGGTGAAGGCACCGATGCCGGTGATGTCGCCGCCGGCCCAGATCCCCGGAGCGGCCATGAGGGTGGCGTCGTCGACCTTGATCCAGCCACGCTCGGTGGTGCTGATCCCGGCTGCCGCGAGGTCGAATCCAAACAGCTTGGGCCGGCGCCCGACGGCGACGAGAAGCTTCTCGGCGGTGAGGGACTCACCTGACTCGAGGCGCAGCGTCACCCCATCGGCACTCGCCTCGGCCGCGCCCGCCTTGGCCCCGGTGTTCACCGCGATGCCGTCGGACTCGAAGGCCCTGGCCAGCTCGATGCTGGCCTCGGGCTCCTCCCCGGGGATGAGGCGATCGAGCGCCTCGATGACCCGGACCTCGCTGCCGAACCGCGCGAAAGCCTGCGCAAGCTCGGCGCCGATCGGCCCGCTGCCGAGCACCAGCAACGACCTGGGCAGCGCGCGCGTCAGGGTGGCCTCGCGGTTGGTCCAGTACGGGACGCCATCCAACCCGGGGATCGACGGGATCGCCGCTGATGTGCCGGTGCCGATGACGATGCCCCGGCGGGCGGTGAGCTCGCGATCGCCCACCATCACCGTTCGCGGTCCGACCAGGTGTCCCTCGCCGCGGATGATGGTGGCGCCCTGTTCGAGCAGCGATTCGGTGGCCTTGGTGTCGTCCCCGTTGCGCGCCATGAAGTTGGCGCGCTCTGCGATCTTGTCGAAGTCGACCTGCCACTCGACGCGTGACGCGGCCAGCGTGCGAGCCCGTTCCGCCTCAGCCAGGACCACCGCCGAGCGAAGCAGGGTCTTGCTCGGGATGCAACCCCAGTACGGGCATTCGCCGCCCAGCTTCTCGCGCTCGATGATCGCAAAGGTGATGCCGGTGCCCTGCAGCTGCGAGGCGACGCCCTCGGAGACGGTACCGCCACCAACACAGATGACGTCGAAGTCATCGGCCATATCTAGAGCGCCAGCGGGCGCGTGGGGGCCATGACGGCGGCAGGGTTGCTCTTCCAGTCGACCCCGCGAACATCGATGTAGAGCTCGAGCTCGTTGCCGTCGGGATCCAGCACGTAGAGGCTGTGGCTGACGGTGTGGTCGCTGAGACCGATGATCCGGACGCCCGCGGCTCGGCACGCGGCCACCGCCTCGCGGAGCTCATCGTCGCTGTCGCCGATCTTGATGCCGAGGTGATACAGCCCGACGTGACGACCCTGGGGCACCTCGTCGGCGTCAGGGCCGACCTCGATGAGCAGCAGCTCGTGGTGAGTGCGCCCGCTGGAGAAGGCCGCTGCCGGGAAACGCGGATCGGGGGCGGATATCTGAGTCCAGCCGAGGACGTCGCGGTAGAACGCCGATGAGCGCTCGACGTCGTGGACATACAGGACTGCGTGACCGAGCTCTTTGACATTCATGGCGACAGCGTACCGGGCGCTGCACCTCCTCGTCGCCGGCCAGGTTTGGCGGACGGCTCGGCGACGCACAATGAGCGTGGGCAGCCCAGCATCTCGGCGGTTGCGCATCACCTGAGGACACCGGCATGCCAGCGGTCACCGTCGACGACATCACCAGCCTGCCGCGGATCGCCACGGCGCCGGCGGCCGCCACGCAGCGACAGGTTCTTTCGGTGACCACTGCGCCGCGCGGCTTCGAGGGCGAGGGTTTCCCGGTCCACCGCGCGTTCGCCGGCGTCGATCCGAGCCTGCTTGACCCCTTTGTGCACATGGACCAGATGGGTGAGGTCGAGTACGCGCCCGGGGAGCCCAGGGGCACCCCCTGGCACCCGCACCGCGGGTTCGAGACAGTCACCTATATGATCGACGGCACCTTCGCCCATCAGGACTCCAATGGCGGCGGCGGACTCATCACCAACGGAGACACTCAGTGGATGACCGCCGGCGCGGGCATCCTTCACATCGAGACGCCACCATCGGAGCTGGTCGCATCCGGCGGCCTGTTCCACGGCATCCAGCTGTGGGTGAACCTGCCCTCGTCGCTGAAGTGGACCGAACCGCGCTACCAGGACATCCGCGCCGGCAACGTCGGCCTGGTTGCATCCGCTGACGGGGGCGCCTTGCTTCGCGTCATCGCCGGCGATGTCGCCGGGGCCACCGGCCCGGGCAGCACTCACACGCCGATGGCGATGACCCACGTCACCGTCAGCCCCGGCGCCCGCGTGGTCCTGCCGTGGACGCGTGACTTCAACTCGCTGGTGTACGTGCTCTCTGGAAACGGCAGCGTCGGCGCCGATTCCCGACCGATCTCCAGCGGCCAGCTGGCCGTCCTTGGCGACGGCGACGTGCTCACCTTCGGCGCTGACACCAACCAGGAGAGCAGGCACCAGGCGCTCGACGTGCTGGTTCTCGGCGGCCGCCCCATCCGCGAGGCGGTTGCCTGGTACGGGCCGTTCGTGATGAACACGCAGGACGAGTTGCGCCAAGCGTTCGACGACTTCCGCGCCGGCCGCATGGGCGCGGTGCCTGCGGCCCACATCGTGCGCTGAGCGCCTGACGCGCCGATTCCGGGGCAGGGAGCGCTGGGCCGGCTCCGCGAGCTCCCCGTGGCCCCAGGTCAGGTCGGCGCGGTCTCACAGTAGAAGGCGGCCATCTCGCTGCGTTTCTTCGGCCCCGCCTCCGGGACACGGCTGGCGCTCGCCGAGGTCAACGGCGAAGCCGGGATCATCGCCACGCGCGCTGGCCGCACGTTCGCTGTGATGGTGATGGTTGTGCGCGGCGGATTGATCGACGCCATCTACTCGATCGTCGACGAGAAGAAGCCGGCGCGCGTCCGCAGCGTGATCTAGATCCCGCGGGACACGTGGTTGCTGACGCCCGCCAGTGAGATGTTTCGGCTCGACCCAGCGCTGGGATCACGGCGACGTTCCCGCGACGTCCATCACACGTCCGTCCGTGAAGTGGCTGGGGAGGAAGGATTCGAACCTTCGAATGCCGGATCCAAAGTCCGGTGCCTTACCACTTGGCGACTCCCCAGTGATCGCTCGATGGTAGCGTCGTCGCGGACGGGCAAAGCCGAGCACATCGACCAGGTGATGCGAGACTGTCGTCTGTGACCGCGACGATTCTCGATCAGACCGAATTCCACCGGCCGTCGCCGCGGATGTGGACTGCGCGCCAGGTGTCGCTGGTCATCACGGCGGTGCCTCTGGCGATAGCGGTCCTGGTCCCCGCGTGGATCTTCGGTCACGCCGCCGCCGGCATCCCTGTGTCCGCAGCGGTGGTGTTGATCGCCGTGATCGAGTGGGTCGTCTTGCGCGGTCGGTACCGCTCGTGGGGCTACCTGGAGCGCGAGGACGACCTGATCGTGCGTCGCGGGCTGCTGTTCCGACAGGTCACAGTGGTGCCATACGGTCGGATGCAGCTGATCGACGTCAGCGCCGGACCTATCGACCGTCTGTTTGGGCTGGCCACCGTGCAGCTGCACACCGCAGCGGCCACCACCGACGCGCGCATCCCCGGGCTCACCCAGGAGGAGGCGGAGCGGCTCCGCGACCGACTGGCGGTCCTCGGGGAGGCGCAGGCCACCGGTCTCTGATGTCGGCGATCACGGCGCCGGCGACCACGCCAGCGTCCCGCGATACCCAATGGGCACGGTTGCATCCGCTGTCGCCGGTGGTGCGCGCCGGCAGCGCCCTGGCGGTCATCGTCCTCTTCAGCACCCAATTCGAGACCGGTGGCAAGCGCGGCTTCCCGTGGGAGAGCCTGGTGCTCCTCGGGCTGGGGGTCGTCGCCGGAATTGTGTCGTGGCTGGTGACCCGGTGGCGGGTGCAGGGTACTGACCTCCGCATCGAGACGGGGTTGATCAGGCGGCAGTCGATTCGCGTGCCGCTGTCGCGCATCCAGGCTGTCGACGTCATCTCACCGGTTCTGGCGCGTGTCCTTGGCCTGGCCGAGGTGCGCGTCGTCGTCGCCGGTCGCGGCACTGGGCGCACGCGGCTCGCGTACCTGGGCGCGGCCGAGGCTCAGCAGGTTCGGGCGATGTTGCTTGCGCTTGCGCACGGCCTCGCCTCGGAGACGCCCGAACCCCCCGCGCAGCCGTTGCTGCGGATCAACAACCTGCGCGTCATCTTCGCCACGCTGCTGACCGCCCCGGTCAACGTGCTCATCACGGTCGCTGCGCTGGCCGTGATCGGCTCGCTGCTGGTCCCGCGCGGCGAGGCGACGGCAACCATCGCGATCCCAGCGCTCGTCGGGGTGGGTCCCGAGGTGTTCCGTCGCTTCAATGCCGTGTATGACTTCCAGCTCGCCGAGGGGGCCGACGGGCTGCGTTTGAGTCGCGGCCTGCTGCAGACGCGCACCGAGACCATCCCGTTTGGGCGCATCCAGGCAGTCCGGTGGGTGGAGCCGCTGCTCTGGCGACGATTCGGCTGGGTGCGGCTCGAGGTGGACGTCGCGAGGCAGCGGGGCAGTCAGCAGCGAGAGGAGGGGAGCGCACAGCTATCGCGGACCCTGCTACCGGTGGGGTCGCGCGAGCACGCGTCCTGGTTGCTGGAGCGCGTCCTCCCCGGTGCCGCAGTCGTGCCTCCACCGGGATCGCGACCGCCGCGGAGGGCGACGGTGCGGGCGCCGCTGTCCTACCACCTGCTCGCGTTCTGGCATGACCGCGGGCGGCATGCCTTCGCTCGGACGGGCCGGGTGCGGCCCGAGGTCGTGGTGGTGCCGTTGCAGAAGGTGCAGAGCGTGCGGCTGCGTCAGGGACCGCTACAGCGCTGGCTGCGGCTGGCGACAGTGCATGTCGACACCGCGGGGCGCGGCTGGCAGGCGCGGGCGGTGTGCCGCGACGCGGGCGAGGCGGCCGCGCTGCTCGACGGGCTCACGGAGTTGGCTCGGCAGGCGAGGCGCGCCGGGGGCAACGGTGGCGGAGGCGGAGGCACGCGGCTGTAGCGGTCGATGGGCACTCGCCGCTTGTACGGTGCTACTCAGCTGTGTAACATACAGATCTGTGGTTGTGGAGGTGCCTAACGGGGCGGCCGAGGGGCGATGGCCCGGGAGCGAGTTGCTTGCGCGCGCAGTCGACGAGTTCGACGGCGACGACGTCGAGCGGATGGACGCTGTCGAGCTTGGCAGCGAGCTGGTCGCCATGCGCCGCGGCATCGATCGCCTCGAGGCGCAATTCAGCCGCCGGTTGATCCGCTTTGATGCGGTGAAGGGATATGAGACAGCCGGGGCCGCGAACCTGCTCTCCTGGCTTCGATGGAAATGCCGGATGGGCACGAGCTCAGCAGCGAGACGGCTGCACATGGCACGCCAGCTGATCGAGCTCCCGCAGACAGAGAACGCGTGGCGACGCGGCCACATCAGCACCGGGCACGCCGCAGTCATCGGCCGGACGGTCGACGAGCTCGGAGGCGACGCTGCCAGGACGGCGGAGCCATTGCTGCTCGAGGCAGCCGAACAGGCCCATCCCGGCCACGTTTGGCTGGTTGGCCAGCAGGTGCGCCACACGATCGATCCTGACGGCGCGCTTGCGGCAGCCAATGCGGCGTACGCCCGGCGCCGCTTCAATCTCACCACGAACATCGATGGTGCTCTCGAAGTGGCCGGGCTTCTCGACGCCGAGGGGGGCGCGCTCCTGCGCACAGCCATCGACGCGTTGACGCGACCGCTGCCGGGAGACGACCGGGTGGCATCCCAGCGGCGCGCTGACGCACTCGTTGAGCTCGCTCGGCGCCAGCTCGACGAGGGAGCCCTCCCAGCGTCGGGAGGACAGCGGCCGCACGTGACCGTGACGATCCCGGCGGCTGCGCTCCGCGGCAGTGGCGACAGTCCTCCGGCCGAGCTCGAATGGGCGGGGCCGATCGTCGATGAAGCTGCGCTCCGGCTCAGTTGCGACGGCGTGCGCACCACTGTGACTGTTGACGAAGAAGGGATGCCGGTCGGGGTGGGCCGTGCCACGCGGACGATTCCGCCGAGCCTCAGAAGGGCACTCGTGGTCCGCGACCGCGGCTGCCGATTCCCAGGATGCGACCGGCCGCCGCCGTGGACTGACGCGCATCACATCGTGCACTGGGGACACGGCGGCAAGACGGAACTGGCCAACCTGGTTCTGCTCTGCCGCCCACACCATCGCCTGGTCCACGAGGACGGCTGGAGCATGGCGCTGACCAGCCAGGGCGAGGTCGTGACCGCCCCTCCGTAAGGACGCCGGCGACCGACAAGCGGCCGGGCAGCGCCGACGCCTGGGGCGCGGACGACTCGGATCACGGGGTGGCTTGAGCGGCTGGGCTCTGAGGGTGCCCGTATACTCGGCGCACATGGCCGACGGTCCGCGGGCGGTGATCCTCGCCGCCGGAGAGGGCACACGGATGCGTAGCGCCCTTCCCAAGGTGCTTCATCCGCTGGCGGGTCGCGCCCTCATCGACCACGTCATCGACGCCGCTGCCGCGGTCACCGGCCGGCCTCCAGTGGTCGTCGTGGGCCCCGGTCGCGCGGACGTTGCGGCCGCGGTCGGCGATCGCGCTGAGTTCGTGGAGCAGCCCGAGCCGCGCGGCACCGGCGACGCGCTGCGCTCCGTGCCACAGCGGCTCCGCGATGCCGGAGATGTGCTGGTGCTGTCGGGCGACGTGCCCCTGGTCAGGCCGCAGACCCTGGGACGGCTGATTGACCACCACCGCCGCAGCCGCGCAGCCGCAACTCTGCTCACCGCCATGCCGGCCAATCCGCGCGGGCTGGGCCGTGTCTACCGCGACCCAGAAACCGGTCGCGTCGTCCGCACCGTTGAGGAGCGGGATCTGCCGCCCGGCGCCTACGCGCCTCCGGAAGTTGGCGCGGGCGTTTACGTGTTCAACGGAGCTCGGCTCTGGCCCGCGCTGGCGCGCATCACCAACGACAACTCCCAGGGAGAGTTCTATCTCCCTGATGTCCTGCCGCTGCTCGGTGGGCACGTCGAGGCCATGCTGCTCACAGACGCCGAGGAGGCACTCGGCGTCAACGATCGTTCGCAGCTCGCCGCCGCCGAGGCGGTGATCCGAGCCAGGATCCTCGAGGCACTCATGGCCGCGGGGGTGACAGTGGAGGATCCAGCCACGACGTATGTTGACGCCAGCGTTCAGGTCGGCCGCGATTCGGTGATCCGGCCCATGTCGCTGCTGCGGGGTACGACGGTTCTCGGCCAGAACTGCGAGATCGGTCCGATGGCCCAGCTCACCGACGTGACCGCAGGCGACAGGGTCATCGTTGGCGCCTCGCATATCGAGTCCAGCCAACTCGGCGACGATGTCACCATCGGCTCGTTCAATCGAGTGCGTCCGGGGAGCGTGCTCGCCGCGGGGGTAACGTTGGGGACGCATGCGGAGGTGAAAAACAGCAAGATCGGAGCCCGCACCCGCCTCAACCACTTCTGCTGCGTCCTCGACAGTGACGTGGGACGCGATGTGAACGTGGGCGCCGGGACAGTGACCTGCAACTTCGACGGAGTTGACAAACACCGCATGGCCATCGAGGATGGCGTATTTGTCGGCTCCAACAGCACGCTTGTCGCGCCGCTCACGATCCATCGCGACGCCTATGTTGCAGCCGGCTCGACGGTCAACGAGGACGTCCCCGAAGGTGCCCTTGCAGTCGGGCGCGAGCGGCAACGCAACGTCGACGGCTGGACAGCGCGCCACCGGAGTCGCATCGTCAAGGAACCGGCGTGACCGAGCCATCTCAGTTCGGCGAACTGATGCTGCTCAGCGGAACGGGCAACCCGGAGCTGAGCGAGAAGATCGCGCGCGAGATCGACATGCCGCTGGCCGGCATGGAGATCACCCGGTTCGCCGACGGCGAGTTCGATGTCAAGATCGCAGAATCCGTCCGCGGACGCGACCTGTTCCTGATCCAGCCAACGTGTCAACCGGTCAGCGACAACCTCATCCAGCTGTTCGTCATCCTCGACGCGCTGCGCCGCGCCTCAGCCTCGCGGATCACAGCGGTGATCCCGTACTACGGTTATCAGCGCAAGGAGAAGAAGACCCAGCCCCGCGACCCGATCAGTGCCAAGCTGATGGCCAACATCATCGAGCTGGCGGGTGCCAACCGCGTGATCGCGGTCGATCTCCACGCCGACGCCATCCAGGGCTTCTTCGACATTCCAGTGGATGCCCTGACCGCCACCAAGATCCTCGCTCGCCGGGTGCGCGAGCGGCACGGCCACAACGTCGTGGTCGTGTCGCCTGACACTGGCGGGGCTCTTCGTGCCCGCCGTCTCGGGCGGATCCTCGACGCTCCGATCGCGATCATCGACAAGCGCCGACCGCGCGACGACCAGACCGAGGTGATCCATGTCATCGGTGACGTGGATGGGTTGCACTGCATCATCGTCGATGACCTCATCAGCACCGGCTCCACCCTCGCCAACGCAGCCGTAGCCCTGCGAGCCAAGGGCGCCACCGGCGTCGATGTCGTGGCCACCCATGGTGTGCTCAGCAACGGTGCGCTGGCCCGCCTGCATGAGGCACCCATCGACGAGGTGTGTATCACCGACACGATCCCCCTCCACGACGGCACCCGGAGCTTCGACGATCATCCCCGCTTGCGCGTGTTGAGCGTTGCCCCGCTGATCGCGGAGGCGATTGTGCGTGTCCACGAGGGACGCAGCGTCAGCGAGCTGTTCCGGTGAGGACACCGTCAGCGCGGCGCCCTGAGGGCGGCGGCGATCCGCGCCTGCGATGAGCGCGCTCATCGCCCTGTTGATCGTGGCGTTCATCCTTGCGGCCTTTGCCGCCGCGTCGGAGACCGCTCTCACATCGGTGAGCCGAATTCGCATGCGGTCGATGGCCGAGGAGGGTGACAGCCACGCCGCTGTGGTGGTGCGCCTGCACAACGACCCCAACGCGTACCTGTCGACCATTCTCACCGTCAACACCGTCGCGGTGATCGTAGCGTCGACTGCCGCCACCCTGATCATCTCCAACACATATCGGTCCTTCCCGGAGGCCGCGGGCACCGCGATCCTGTCGGCGATCGTGCTGGTGTTCTGCGAGATCGCGCCGAAATCGCTCGCCCTGCGATTCAATGAACGCTTGGCGTTGGTTCTGAGCCGCCCGGTGGCCGCCCTGACAGTTGTGCTGCGCCCGGTGGTGGGACTACTCACTCTGGTCAGCAACTCCCTGCTGGCCGCCGCAACGCGAGGGCGCAACGTCGTCGGCCCATTCGTCACTGAAGAAGAGCTGAAGCTCATGGTCTCCCTCGGTCAGCAGCAGGGGGTGGTGGAGTATGGCGAGCAGGAGATGATCCACGGCATCCTGGAGATGACCGACAAGACCGTCCGCGAAGTGATGGTGCCCCGCATCGACGTGATCGCCATCGAATCCCATGGCACCGTCACCGAGCTCATCGACCTGGTCGTCGAGCACGGACACTCGCGTATCCCGGTGTACGAGGAGTCGATGGACAACATCGTCGGTGTCGTTTACGCCAAAGACCTCCTGCGTGCCGGCGCTCGCAGTCGTGGCGACTCCAGGGTCACCACCCTGATGCGCGAGCCATATTTCACTCCCGAGGTCAAGCATGTCGGCGAGCTTCTCAAGGAGATGCAGCAGCGCAAGGTGCACATGGCGGTGGTTGTGGAGGAGCACGGCGGCACGGCCGGCATCGTCACCTTCGAGGATCTCATCGAGGAGATTGTCGGGCCGATCCGCGACGAGTACGACGTCGCCGAGCAGGAGGAGGTGCAGTTCCTCAACGAGTGCGAGGTGCTCCTTCATGCCCGCTTTCCGGTCGACGACATCAAGGACCTTTTGCATCTGGATGTCGGCGAGACCGAGTCGGATTCGATCGGCGGCCTGGTGTACGAGCGCCTCGGCGAGATACCGTCGGTGGGAGCCACGTTGCAGCTCGGCGAGGCCACGCTGACCGTCGAGCAGGTGCGCCGCCAGAGCATCCAGCTGGTCAGGATCACCTCACCACATCCCTTCCTCCGCGACGCCAACGGCGCCGGGCCCATTCCGGCTGACGAGGAACACGGCGACGCCGGTTAGCCTGGCTCGCGCGGTGGGCGCGTCACACCTCCAGGCGACAACCCGCCGTGCAAGCCCCACTCTGATAGCGATGCCAACCTACATGACCGAGGGTGTGATCCTGCGTCGGGTCGACTACGGCGAGGCTGATCGGATCCTCACGGTGCTGACCCGCGAGCACGGTAAGATCGGCGTGATCGTCCGCGGCGTCCGCAAGTCGGGCAGCCGCCTCGCCGCCCACACGGACCTCTTCGCGCGCAGTCGCATGCAACTCGCTCGCGGCCGCGGCGAGCTCGATGTCCTCATCCAGGCGGAGACAGCAGGTACGACGACACCGCTTGCGGATGCAAGACGCGCCGCCTGCGCCTCGGTGTGCGCCGAGCTCACCGACCGCGTGCTCGAGAGCAATCATCCGGATGAGGAGACGTACGACCTCGTCGTCGAGGCACTCCACGACTGCACCGACCCCAACCGCGATCCGCGCGGCGCGCTGGTGTGGCTGACGCGTCGGATGATCGACCGGCTCGGCTACGCGCCCCAGCTGTTTGAATGCGCGTCATGCGCCACCCGCCTCGCTGAGACGCCGGCGTGGTTCAGCGCCGCCGCCGGAGGCCTGCTGTGCGCGCGGTGTGCCACCTCCGATCCGGGCTCGGTGGAGTGCTCGGTTCGGGTCATCAAGGTGCTTCGGGTGGCAGCAACAGGCGATCGTGACCTCTATCGGCACCTGCGCCTCGACGAGGAGTGCCTGGCGACCCTCGAAGCGGTGACCGAACGAGAGCTTGCTCAGCACCTCGACCGCCAGTTGCGCTCGCTCTCCGTGCTGCGCGCCATCGAGAGCCGCTGACCGCCATAACCGCCGTAACAGCCGTAACAGGGCCTCCCTACGTCGACGCTCGCGTGACGGCCGGTACACTCGCCGCCGATGCCTGATCCGGAACCCAGCGCGCCCGACCTCCTCGAGAAGCTTGTGTCGCTCGGCAAGCAGCGCGGCTTCTTCTTCGGTTCGAGCGAGATCTACGGCGGCATCAACGCCCTGTACGACTACGGGCCGCTGGGGGCGCGGATGCGCCGTAACGTGCGCAACATCTGGTGGCAGGCGATGGTGGACGAGCGCGACGACATCGACCCCATCGAGACGTCGATCATCATGAACCCACAGGTATGGGTGGCCAGCGGTCACGTCGCCACGTTCACCGACCCGCTGGTGGATTGCACCGGGAGCTGCCGCAAGCGCTGGCGCGCTGATCACCTCACCGAGCTGCGGCGCGAGCGCGGCAAGCCGGACGACGCGCCGGGCTGCCCGGAGTGCGGCGGTGCGCTCACTGAGGCTCGGCAGTTCAACCTGATGTTCCGCACCCACCTCGGCCCCGTGGCTGATGACGCTGCCCAGGTGTATCTCAGGCCCGAGACCGCACAGGGAATGTTCGTCGACTTCGTCACGGTGGTACAGGCGATGCGACGGCGGCTGCCATTCGGCATCGCGCAGCAGGGCAAGTCGTTCCGCAACGAGATCTCGCCGAGCAACTCGATCTTCCGCACGCGCGAGTTCGAGCAGATGGAGATGGAGTTCTTCTGCAAACCGGGGACTGACCTCGAATGGCACGCGTACTGGTGCACGGAGCGGATGCGGTGGTGGGTGCACAACTGCGGCGTGCGCCGCTCCCGTCTGCGGTTGCGCGTTCACGAGCAGGACGAGCTCTCCCATTACAGCAGCGCCACAAGCGACGTCGAATACCTGTTCCCATGGGGATGGGGTGAGCTGGAGGGCATCGCCGATCGCACCGACTATGACCTGCGCAACCACAGCCGCGCCAGCGGCAAGGACCTCTCCTACTTCGACAGTGAGACCAATGAGCGGTTCATCCCTTACGTGATCGAGCCCGCTGCCGGGCTCGACCGCGCCTGCCTCACCATGTTGATCGACGCATGGGACGAGGAGGAGGTGCGCGGTGAGAAACGCACCGTGCTCCGCCTCCATCCCGACGTCTCGCCGTGGCAGGTGGCGGTGCTGCCGTTGAGCAAGAAGCCGCAGCTCGTCGAGGTCGCCCGCGAGCTCGCTCATCGCCTGCGCTCCAGGTTCCGTACGGAATACGACGAGACGCAGTCGATCGGCCGCCGCTACCGCCGCCAGGACGAGATCGGTACACCGCTCGCGGTCACCGTGGACTTCGAGTCCCTCGAAGACAACGCGGTGACGATCCGCGAACGCGACGGGATGAACCAAGTGCGCGTGCCGCTCGACTCGCTGGAGAGCGCCTGCGACGATCAGTTGTCGGCGTCTCGGGTCGCGGCGCAGACACGCGCCGACGACTGACGGCCGAGGCGATCATCTGCATTGCTTGGCGCCGTAGCACGCTCGCCCTCCCTCGAGGGTGAACCTTATAGTCACGCTATCACAATGCGGTCCCATCCGCCGCGGGCGGGCGTACCCTGTGCAGCGTGGACGACGTCCGCCTCAGCTTCATCGCCGCCGGGGCAACGGCTCGCGACGTGATCGCCAGCGCCGAGGCCGCGACGCTCTGGGATGAGCCAAGCGCTCTTCCCAGGTTCACGGTCCGCGGCCTTGCCGGGCACCTCGCGCGGTCGGTCTTCACGGTCGGCACCTACCTCGCCGGGCCGCCACCAGAAGGGGTGCCCGCGCTCACTGCCGCTGGCTACTTCGCCGCCCGCTTCCCGGATGGCGACCTCGACTCCGAGCTCAACAGTGCGGTCCGAAGACGGGGGGAGGAGGAGGCGGCGCGCGGCCATGATGCGCTCCTCGAGCGCCTCGACGAGGTGCTGACGCTGCTCACCGAGCAGCTTCCCCTCGAGCCCGACGGGCGGACGCTCCGGGTGATCGGCGACCAACCCATGCTCCTCGAGGAGTACCTCAGGACCCGTCTTGTCGAGCTCGCCCTTCACATCGACGACCTCTGTACGAGCGTGCACATCTCCACCCCGGACATCCCCGGCATCGAGGTTGCCATCCGCACCATGGTTGATGTGTCGCGGGTGCACCACGGTGACCTTGCCGTGCTGCGAGCCATGGGCCGGCGCGAACGTGACGCCGACGATGTCCTCCGCGTGTTCTGATCACCAAATGGATCGACGATCGCGGCCCCGTCAGTAACCGCCGTCGTAGGGATAGTCGTGGAACCTGCCCCTCCGTCCGCGCACCGCGAACCGGGCGTGCTCGTGCTGCCGGCCACCGGCCCGCTGGACTGGGACACCATCTACAGACGGAACATCGTGTCGATCTACCGGCTTCTCTACTCCAAGGTGGGCAACCGTGCCGATGCCGAGGACCTCACCTCGCAGGTTTTCCTGTCCGCCCTGCCGCACATCCGGCCGGCCAGCTCGGCGGGCGAGGCCCATGCCTACCTGGTGGCCACCACTCGCACCGTGCTCGCCGACCACTGGCGCCGCCGTCTCGGGATCCAGGTCACCGTCATCGACGACAACGTGACCGCTGCCGCTCCGCACGACGACGAGGAGCGCACCGTCGACCCCATGCCGGGCATCCAGAGGCTCCTCGATATGCTTCCGCCCAACTACCGCCGGATCCTCACGCTGCGATTCCTCGAGCTGCACTCGGTGCGCAGCGCCGCCGCCGCCATGGGGGTGAGCATCGCCAACGCACGGGTTTTGCAGCACCGCGCGCTCCGCCGCGCCGCCGAGCTCGGCAAGGAGATGGAGCTGTGAGCCGCGAGAGCCGTCGCCTCAACCGCTGGGTGGACGCTCTGCTCGGCGACCGCAGCCCCCGACGGCTGCGTGGCAGGGAGAAGGACGCCGACGTGCTCCGCGCCGCCATCGAGCTGCGCGCCGCGGCGCCTGGCGCGGGCATGCCCGACCAGCGCTTCGTCGATGAGCTGCACCGCCGCATCGCCGTCGAGACCCAGGGGGCTGTCCTCCCCGAACGCGGCATGTCCCGTCGGCGCCTGCTGGTCGGTGGAGGCGTGGCGGTTGCCGCCGCGGCCGCGGGCGTGGTTGGCGAAAAGCTGGTCGATCGAGGAGGTGGCACGGTCACGCCCCCGCTGCAGGCCGAGTTGGTGGCCGACGAGGGCCGCTGGATCGCGGTGACCACGCTTGACGCAGTGCCCTCCGGCACGGCGGTGCGGTTCAGCACCGGCGCCATCGAGGGGCTGGTGGTCAACCGTGGTGGCGTCATCGAGGCACTGTCCGCCAGCTGCACGCACCTTGGTTGCATCGTCACCTTCAACCGCGAGGCCGGGCGGCTCGACTGCCCATGCCACCACACCTCTTTCGGACTGGACGGCTCGGTTCTCTTCCAGGGGTACGCGCTGGCCTTGCCGCCGCTGCCCAAGGTGCCCTCGCGTGTGCGCGACGGCCACGTCGAGGTGCTCGCCGTTTAGAGAGGCCGGCGGCCAACATCGCGACGGCGCCGCCGCCCGAGTCAGGCGCCGTTGATCACCTCGCCAATGAGGTCGAGGGCGCCTCGCCAGACCTGGTCCTCGATGACCAGCGGCGGCAGCAGGCGGATCACGGTGCGGCCCGCCGCCAGCACCAGGAGGCCGCGTGCCTGCAGCTCCACGATCAGCGGTGTCACGGGAGCGCGCATCTCGATGCCGACCATCAGCCCGCGGCCACGGACGGCGCGAACCGCCGGCGACACGGCCCCGAGCCGCTCGATGGCCACCTGCCCCAAGCTCGCGACGCGCCGGTGGAGCACGGGGTCGGCAAGCGTCCGCAGCGTCAC
>JANWHI010000006.1 GCA_025450495.1 Candidatus Dormiibacter sp.
CCTCGGCGGAAGTCACGATGAGCGCGAACAGACACTCAACCAGATCCTGGTCGAGATGGACGGCTTCGACACAAACACCAATGTCATCGTCATCGCGGCCACGAACCGGCCCGATGTTCTCGACCCGGCGCTGCTGCGGCCGGGCCGATTCGACCGCCACGTCATGCTCGACCGAGCCGACATCCGCGGCCGTCGCGCCATCCTCGAGGTGCACGCGCGCAACAAGCCTCTCGATCCCTCGGTCGAGCTCGAGGTGCTCGCCAAGCAGACACCGGGGTTCTCGGGCGCGGACCTCGCCAACCTCATCAACGAGGGCGCCATCCTCGCGGCGCGGGCCAACCGCAAGGTGATCACCATGCCCGACCTCGAGGAGGCGATCGCCCGGGTCATCGCCGGCCCCGAACGCAAGAGCCGGATGATCGGCGAGAACGAGAAGCGCACCATCGCCTTCCACGAGATGGGCCACGCCATGGTGGGGATGCTCCTCGAGCACACCGACCCGGTCCACAAGATCTCGGTGGTCAGCCGCGGCATGGCGTTGGGTTGGACGCTGAGCCTGCCGACGGAGGACAAATACCTGGTCAGCAAGGCCGAGCTCGAGGATCAGCTCGCCCAGATCCTCGGCGGCCGCTGCGCTGAGGAGCTCATCCTCGGCGAGAACAACATCACCACCGGAGCCTCCGACGACATCCGCAAGGCCACCCAGCTGGCCCGACGGATGGTCACCGAGTGGGGGATGAGCGACAAGCTCGGCCCGCTCACCTTCGGCACCAAGGAGGAGCTCGTCTTCCTCGGCCGCGACCTCGGCGAGCAGCGCAACTACTCAGAGGACATCGCCAGCGAGATCGACCAGGAGGTGCACCACCTCGTCGAGACCGCGTTCCAGAAGGCCAAGGAGGTGCTCCGTCCCCGCGAGCACATCCTCCGCGCCCTGGCCACACGCCTCATCGAGGTCGAGACCATGGAGGCGACCGAGATGAAGAGGATCATCGCTGAGCTCGACGGCAGCGCTCCTCCGGCGCCGCCCGCCGTTGCCGAGCCCCCGAGCGAGGCGGCCGCCGGCGCCTGATCCCGCTCCCGGCGAGGCCTGGGGGTCGGCGAGAACGGTTGGTCTGGCGCCTACGACGCGGTACACTTGGCAGTGACGGCGACGGTATCTGCCGGTCCGGCCCGTGGACGCTCTGGCGCCGCGAGGCCACCAAGACAGGCCACCGGCGACGCCCTGAGACCAGACGCTTGGATCACGAGGTGACCGAGACGGTGGACCCATCGGAGGGGGGCGGCCAACCAGCGCTCGCGTTCGTCGGCGCCGGTCGCGCCGGCTCAGCTCTTGCGGAAGCCCTGTTGCGTGCCGGCCATCGCATCGTGGCCGTGCACAGCCGGACACCCACTCACGCCACCAGGCTCGCACGCCGGAGCGGCGCGGCCGTGGTCGCGACCGCGGTGGAGGCAGCGAGTCGCGCCGACATCACCTTCCTCACCGTCCCTGACGTCGAGATCGCGCGGGTGGCGGCGGCTATCGCGGCCTCGGGCGCCAGCCTGCGCGGTCGCTCACTGGTGCACTGCAGCGCCACCCACGGCCCCGAGGTGCTGGCGGCGGCGAGCGCCACCGCCAGCACCATCGGCGCCTTCCATCCGCTGCAGGCTCTCGCCGGCGCGCGAAGCGCCCGCCTGCTCCGGGGCACGAGCTTCGCCATCGAGGCGCCGCAGCCGCTGCTCGGGCAGCTGCAGTCGCTGGTGGGCGATCTCGGCGGTCACCTTCTCGCCCTGCCTCCGGGCGGACGTGCTCTGTACCACGCGGCCGCGGTGCTGGCGGGCAACGCGCCGCTGGCGCTGCTCGCCCGGGCCACGAGCCTTCTCGAGGATGCGGGGGTGGCCAAGGCAGACGCGCACCGCGCCCTCGCGGCTCTGCTCGCGGGGGCAGCGAGCAATGCCTCAGCGGCCGGCGCCGCCTCGGCACTGACCGGCCCCGTGGTGCGCGGCGACGCCGCCACCGTTGCGCGTCACCTCGACGTGCTCAGCGCCGACCCGAGCACCCGCGAGCTGTACCGGCGGCTGGCGCTGGAGACGCTCGCGCTCGCCGGGCCCGAGGGGCGCGACGCCGTCGCCGCTGCCCTCGCCGCCGCCGCCCCGCGCCGTCAGGGCCGGGCCGCCGCCAAGGTCGTCGCTCACCCGCGGGTGGCCTGAACCCGGTGACGGTCACCATTCACGACCTCCGCGCCCACAAGGAGCGGGGAGAGCGGTTCATCATGGTCACCGCCTACGACGTGGCCATCGCCCGCCTCCTCGCCACGGCCGGCGTGCCCGTGCTGCTGGTCGGAGACAGCGTCGGCAACAACCACCTCGGCTACCCCACCACCCTCCCGGTGACGATGGACGAGATGCTCCACCACGCGCGCGCGGTGGTCCGCGGTGCACCCGGCCAGCTCCTGATCGGCGACATGCCGTTCGGCTCGTACCACGAATCGCACCAGCAGGCGGTCGGCAATGCCGTCAGCTTCATCAAGGCGGGGATGCACGCGGTCAAGCTCGAGGGCGGCGGCTGGGTGGTGGGGGTGGCCGCGCGCCTCGTCGAGTGCGGCATCCCCGTGATGGGCCACCTCGGCCTCACTCCGCAGTTCGTCAACGCGTTCGGCGGGTTCAAGGTGCAGGGCCGCACCGCCGACGCACGGGAGCGAATCGTCGCCGACGCGCGTGCCCTGGAGGCCGCCGGGGCCTTCAGCCTGGTCCTCGAGGGGATTCCGCGCGCCCTCGCCGCCGAGGTGACCGCGGCAGTGTCCATCCCCACCATCGGCATCGGCGCCGGGCCCGACTGCGACGCCCAGGTGCTCGTCGTCTACGACCTGCTCGGGATCACCCAGGGGGCGATGCCGAAATTCGCCAGGGCGTACGCCGACATCGGAGACCGCATCGTCAGCGCGGTCCGCGATTTCGGCGCCGACGTCGCAGCCGGTGCCTTCCCCGACGATGGCCACAGCTACCACTGATCGCCGCTCGCTCGGAGGCCCTCGGCGCCTGGCCACCCCCGATGAGCTGCGGCGATGGTCCGAGCGCTGCCGCGCCGCCGGCCTGAGCGTGGGCCTGGTGCCGACCATGGGAGCCCTGCACGCGGGCCACCGCAGCCTGCTGCAGCGGGCCCGGGTCGACTGCGACAGGGTGGTGGTCAGCATCTTCGTCAACCCCCGGCAGTTCGGCCCGGGCGAGGACATCGACCGCTACCCGCGTACGCCGGAGGCCGACCTCGCCATGCTCGTCGCGGAGGGCGTCGACGCTGTCTTCGTCCCCACGGTCGAGGCGATGTACGGCAGTGCCCCGGCCACCTCGGTCATCGTCGACACGTCGCTCACCGGAATCCTCGAGGGCGCCCACCGCCCCGGCCATTTCGACGGCGTGGCGCTGGTGGTTGCCAAGCTGCTCATCGCCTGCCGGCCGCATCGGGCCTACTTCGGCCAGAAGGACGCCCAGCAGTGCGTGGTGGTCCGCCGTCTCGCCGCGGACCTCGACACCGGGGTGAGCATCGTCATCGGGCCGGTGGTTCGCGACCGAGACGGCCTGGCGATGAGCAGCCGCAACGGATACCTCAGCCGCACGGAACGCAGTCGGGCCCTTGCCATCCCCGCCGGCCTCTCGGCGGCTGCCGCCGCGTTCGCGGCCGGCGAGCATCGGGCCGCGGTCCTCTGCGACCAGGTCCGCGCGCCCATGGAAGCGGCCGGTTTCGCCATCGACTATGTCGCCGCTGTCGACGGGGAGAGTCTCGCCGCCGTCGACGTTGCGCGGCTCGGATGCCAAATTCTGGTCGCTGGTAGAATGGGCACCACTCGGTTGATCGACGTGATCCGACTGGGAATCGACGCAGCTCCTCTGGACGGCGTAGGTCCCCACTGTTCGGAGATCCCGGGGGTCACCGATATCCAGGGGAGAGAGTAGATGCGACGCGTCGTGCTCCGATCCGAGAACCGTGTGCGTGGGGAGGTCATCGTCTCCTGAACAGCCCGCTCGCCACGACGGAGGGGCCGTACGACTGCGTCATCGTCGGCGGCGGCATCGCCGGGTTGACGGCGGCGTTGACGGCGGCTCCGCGTGCCCGCGTGGCGGTGATCGCCAAGGGCTCGGTGGACGACGGCTCGACTCGCTGGGCGCAGGGTGGCATCGCCGCGGCGATGGCGGACGACGACAGCACCGAGCTTCATTTCGAGGACACCGTCGCCGCCGGGCGCGGGTTGTGCGCCGAGGACGCGGTGCGCGTGCTGGTCAGCGACGGGCCGCAGCGCGTGCGCGACCTGGCCGCCTGGGGCGCGGGTTTCGACAGCGATCACCGCGGCCTGCTCGTCGGGCGCGAGGCCGCGCACACCCGCAACCGCATCGTGCACGCAGGCGGCGACGCCACCGGACGCGAGGTCGAGGCAGCGCTGGTGCGCCGGCTGCGCCAGTCGGGGGCGACGGTGATCGAGAACGTCCATGTGACCACGCTGCTCCTCGATGACGAGGGTCGCTGTGCCGGGGTCGAGCTGCGCAACAGCGACGGCACCGGCGCACCTCGTGTGCTCGGCGCGGGCGCGGTGATCCTCGCCAGCGGGGGCGCGGGGCAGCTCTGGCGCAACACCACCAACCCGGCCGCGGCCACCGGCGACGGTGTGGCGCTGGCGTGGCATGCCGGCGCGGAGGTGGTGAGCATGGAGTTCATGCAGTTCCATCCCACCGCGCTCGCGCTCGACGGCGCGCCTCACTTCCTGATCAGCGAGGCGATGCGTGGTGAGGGCGCGCACGTGGTCGATGCCTCCGGTCAGCGCTTCCTGTTCGACGCCGACCCGCGTGGTGAGCTCGCCGGTCGCGACGTGGTGTCGCGCGCCATCTGGGAGAGGCTGCTCCGTGACGGCGGGGATCACGTGTTCCTCGACTGCCGGCCGCTTGGCACCAGGGTGCGCGCCCGCTTCCCGACGATCACGGCAACCTGCAGCGCACACGGCATCGACATCACCACCGCGCCGATCCCGATCGCGCCGGCGGCGCACTACCTGATCGGCGGTGTGCGCACCGACGTCGACGGCGCCACCTCGCTGCCCGGGCTGTTCGCCTGTGGCGAGGTGGCCGGCACCGGGGTTCACGGCGCCAACCGGCTGGCCAGCAACAGCCTCCTCGAGGGTGCGGTCTTCGGCCATCGCGCCGCTGTCACCGCCCTTCACGACATCGCCGAGCGCCCCGTGGCGCCGCCGCGCCGGCGCGCCGCCGGCGAACCCACTGCCCGGGGCACGGCAGCTGACAGCGCGACCGTGACCACGCGCCTGCGCGATGCCATGTGGGAGGGGTGCGGGCTGGTCCGGGACGGCACCGGTCTTCGTCGAACCCTCGACACCGTTGAGGCGATCGTCGCCACAATCCCCGCCGACCGGTCGCTCGACGACCTGCGCATCCACCAGTCATCCACGACCGCAGCCCTGGTGTGCCGTGCGGCGCTCCTCCGCGAGGAGAGCCGGGGTGCCCACATCCGCGCTGACTTCCCGTCAACTCGTGACAGCTGGCATGGCGTCCTGGTCATGCAGAAAGAAAGAGGACACCGATTTGACCGCAACCCTTGACCCGATCACCGAGGCGCTGACGCCGGATACCCTCGACTCGCTCATCCGGGCGACGCTCGCCGAGGACATCGGGGCCGGCGACGTCACCACCGACGCCGTGATCCCGGCTGACATGACCTGTCGCGGCAAGATCGTGTGCAAGGAGAACGGGGTCGTCGCGGGGCTGCGCGTGGCGGCGCGCGTCTTCGCGGTCGTCGACGACCGCATCACCTTTGACGCCAAGACAAGAGACGGCGAGAAGGTCCAGGAGGACCAGATCGTGGCGCGCATCGCCGGCCCGGCGCGGGGCATGCTCACCGCCGAGCGCGTCGCGCTCAACTTCCTGCAGCACCTCAGCGGCGTCGCCACCATGACCGCGCGCTACGTCAAGGCGGTCGAGGGCACCAAGACCAAGATCCTCGACACGCGCAAGACCACGCCTGGCCTGCGTGGCCTCGAGAAGTACGCCACCCGCATCGGTGGTGCCGTCAACCACCGCATGGGCCTGTACGACGCCGTCCTCATCAAGGACACGCACCTGGCGCTGGTCGGAGGCATCACGCCGTCCCTGCGCGCGGTGCGCAAGGCCTATCCCGACGGCGACATCAACGTCGAGGTCAGCAACATCCAGGAGTTGGAACAGGCGCTCGCGGACAAGGCTCCGCGCATCCTCCTCGACAACTTCGCACCCGGTCAGGTCCGCGAGGCGATGCAGATCATCCGCGGCCGCGCCGAGGTGGAGATCAGCGGCGGCGTCCAGGTCGGCAACGCGCGCGCCTACGCGCTGGCCGGCGCCGACTACATCTCGGTCGGTGCGCTCACCCATTCTGCGACCGCGCTCGACTTCTCGATGAAGGTCACCCGGTATTAGTGGGGCGGGCCGTCGCTTCTGCCACGGGTTCCAACCGGGGGCGGGCAGATCCCGCGCGCAGCGCGCGCCGGCTCCGCCTCAGCTTTCCAAGGCTGCCACCAACTCCTCTTGCAGGTAACCCAGGGCGATCAGCATGCCGAACTCTGGTTTGGCGCGGAGCTGATCGCTCGCCGCGGTCTCCCAGCCATCTTCGCTGATGCCCAGCAGTGACCCGGCGGCGAGGCGCAGCTGGTTGAAACCGCGCAGCCATGCGTACACCTGGGCCTCGGTGAGCACCAGCACCTCCTCATCCGCACTGAGCGCGTCGCGGATCACGTCGAGGTCGGCCTGGTAGCCGCGCTCGATCTCCGGGCGCACCCAGCGGTCGTACTCGCCCTGCATGGTCTTGTCGTCGTACGCCAAAGGCGTGGTGGCCAGGGCGCGGCTGATGTGCGTCTCCAACCGACCCACGATCTCGAGCAGCGCACCACGCTCGGCTGCGTCGAAGCGGACCTGGATCCGGCCACGCCGCTTGAGCACAGAGGCCACCTGCGGAGCGTCCCTGCTAGAGCCGGGCCAGGGTGGCCTGGAGCCCGAACGCGTGCAACCGCGCCACCGAGACCTCGGCCTGCTCGCGGGGCTGGGTGGCGACGATCGCCTTGCCCTCCTCGTGCACCTGGAGCATCAGCCTGGTGGCGGTGACGTGGTCGTAGCCGAACAGCTTCCTGAGCACCAGGACCACGTAGCTCATCAGCGTGATCGGGTCGTTCCACACGATCACATTCCACCCCGGCTCGCGGACCACCCTCTCTTCGCGGACAGGGGACTCGACGGGGATCGGGGTTGCCGTGGCCACCCGCCTAGGGTAGCGCGGCCGGTGTGGGTGTGCCCCGGGCCTGAGCGGCCGAGCGGCTGGCCTGCGCGTACACGCTGAGGACGTGGTCGCCGTTGCGCGCGAAGTCAAAGCTGTCCACCGCCCGGGCGCGTGCCGCCTCGCCGAGACGGGCGCGCAGCTCTGGTTCTGCGATCAACCGCCGCAGCGCGTCGTCGAGAGCCGGGCGCAGCGGATGGGTCGGGATCACCAGCCCGGCGCCCTGGAGCGCGCTGCCGTCCTCGCCGGCATCGGTGGCGACGACGGCGCAGCCGGCGGCCATCGCCTCGAGGAGTGAGAGCGCCAGGCCTTCGGCGGTGGACGGCAGCACGAACACGTCGCAGCCGCGCAGCAGCTCGAGCTTGCGCGTGGGCGAGACCAGGCCAAGCACCTTGACGTTGTGCCGGCCGGCGCAGCTCTCGCGCAGCCGGTCGCGTTGGATCCCGTCGCCGGCGAGGCAGAGCACGTGGTCGTCGGGGAGGCCGAGCGAGAGGAAGGTGTTGACCAGCTCCGGCACGCGCTTCTCGGGGTCGAGCCGGCCAACGTACAGGACCACGAACCGCGCCCTCAGCTCGTCGTGCAGCGACGACGGACCCGGGCTGATCTCGTCCGTGTCGACACCGTTGGCCACGATCACCACCCGATCCGCCGGGTACCCCGCGCTGACCAGCAGCTCGCGCTGCGCCTCGCTCAACGCGATGCAGCGGTCGACGTTGCCCATGCGCAGACGGTGGTAGCGATACAGGCCCTGCAGCACCCTGCCTCGCGCGGTGCCCGTCGGGCCGTGGGGGACATGGAACGTTGCCACGCAGGCCGCGCCGACCCGGTGCGCCACCCGGGCGATGGCCCCATCGTCCAGCGAGAAGCTCCACGAGATGTGCACGATGTCGGGCCGGAACTCCTCGAGCGAGCGCCGGATGGTGCTCATCGTCCCCGGGGTGGGGATGGTCACTGTCTTGAAGTGCCGGGCTCGAAACCAGACGGCGTCGCCTTCGTCGACGGGCACCTCGTCACCGTCCTCACGGTGGGCGAAGAAACGCACCGTGGCCCCGCGGGCGCGCAACGCCCGCACCAGCTCATGGCTGTAGGCGGAGAGCCCGTCGCGGCGCAGCCCCTGCGCGTGGCCGAAGAACGCGATGCGCAGCGGCGTCTCCTCAGCCGTCATCGGCGGCAATGATGCGTGCCGGCACGCTGCGCGCGTTGCGCAGGTCGAACAACGACACGCCGTGCAGCGGGTAGCGGCGGCGCACGTACGCGAAGAGGGCGACCCCGATGACGGCGCTCAGCCCCTTGTCGGCGGCGCGGTGCAGGACCGCGGCCGCCGTGGCCACACCGAACGGCAGTCCACCCGCCGCCACCAGCAGCCCGGCCGTGGTCGCCTCGAAGGCACCGAGGCTTCCCGGTGACAGGGTGATCGCCGAGGCGACGTTGCTGATCGAATAGATGAACGCCGCGCTCACCCAGTCCAGTCGTCCCGGTGCGATGGCGTCGACGATGA
>JANWHI010000007.1 GCA_025450495.1 Candidatus Dormiibacter sp.
GCGCCGCCGAGCGGATCGGCGACGGCCGCCGCCCCTGACTCGAAGCCGATCACCTGCTGCGTGCGCAGCGCGATCTCCGCCGCCTGCTGCGAGGGCAGCGCCAGCGCCTCGTCGTAGCTGTTGGTGTGCAGCGACTGTGTCCCGCCGAGGACAGCGGCCAGCGCCTGCAGGGACACGCGCACGACATTGTTGAGTGGTTGCTGGGCTGTCAGCGAGGCGCCGCTCGTCTGGGCGTGGAAGCGCAGCGACAGGCTGCGCGGGTCGCGGGCTCCAAAGCGCTCGCGCATCACGTCCGCCCAGATGGTGCGGGCCGCCCTGAACTTGGCGATCTCCTCGAAGAAGTCGTTGCTGACGTTGAAGAAGAAGCTCAGCCGCGGTGCGAAGGAGTCGACCGCAAGCCCAGCGTCAAGAGCCGCCTGGACGTAGGCGATGCCATTGGCCAGGGTGAAGGCGATCTCCTGCGGCGCCGTGGCCCCCGCCTCGCGAATGTGGTATCCGCTGATGCTGATCGTGTTCCAGCGGGGCAGCCGTTGCGCGCAGTACGCAAAGGTGTCGGTGACCAGGCGCATCGACGGGCGCGGCGGGAAGATGAACGTGCCGCGCGCGGCGTACTCCTTGAGGATGTCGTTCTGCACCGTGCCGCCCAGGCGTGCCGCGTCGATTCCCTTGCGTTCCGCGGCGAGCTCGTACATCAGCAATAGCAGGGCGGCCGGGGCGTTGATGGTCATCGACGTGGTGACCTCGTCCTGGGGGATGCCGCGCATCAGCATTTCCATGTCGTCGAGGGAGTCGATCGCCACCCCCACCTTGCCGACCTCGCCGCGAGCCATGGCGTCGTCGCTGTCGTAGCCCATCTGGGTGGGCAGGTCGAAGGCGCAGCTGAGCCCGGTCTGGCCGGCGGCGAGCAGGTACTGGAAGCGCTCGTTGGTCTGCTCGGCGCTGCCGTACCCCGCGTACTGACGCATCGTCCAGAGGCGCCCGCGATATCCGTCCGCCCGCACCCCGCGCGTGAACGGGTACTCGCCGGGAGGCGGCGCCGGTGGGCCGCCGGACGGCAGATACACCGCCTCGAGCGGCAGTCCGCTCTCCGTGCTGACCGACTCCGCGCCGGCGTCGGTCACGCGTGGCGACCGGCCGCGGCGGGGTCAGGCTGGCATAGCTCGGTGAGCACGCCGGCGGCGGCAGATGGATGCAGGAAGGCCACCAGCCGGCCACCCGCGCCACGGCGGGGACAGGCGTCGAGCGCTTGTAGGCCGAGCGCGGCGTAGCCGTCCAACGCCGCCTGGACGTCGTCGACGCCGTAGGCGACGTGGTGGAGCCCACCGCCGCGCTTCTCGAGGAAGGCGGCGATCTTCGAAGTGGGCCCAGTGGACCCGAGCAGCTCCACGCGCGACTCGCCAACCTCGAACATGACCGCTTCGATGCCATCTGACTCGACCACCTCGCGGTGGCTGGGGGCGCGACCCAGGAGCTGCTTGTACGCTGCCACAGCAGAGTCGATGTCACGTACGGCGATCCCGACGTGGTCGATCCGGCTCAGCATCGCCGCGAGTATAGGAACGACCGCGGAGCAGAGCGCTCACCAAGCCGTTGCACCGAGGCGATGGGCGGCCGGCGATTCGATGCTAGGTTCGAGCCACCATGTCGCTGCCGCGCTCGCCTGCCGCTGTGGTCGCCGCCGCCGCCGCCATTCTCCTGGCCGGCTACGCGGCGCTGTGGACCGGCGTATCACCAACCAACGTCAACCGTGCGGACTTCACGGCCTTCTACGTCGGTGGGACGCTGCTGCGTGAGGGATACGGCGCCGCCATCTACGACCGGTCCCTGCAGACGGACCTCCATTCGTCGCTGATCGCCCCGCAGCAGGGTGTCAACCTCCCCTTCGTCAATCCTCCGGTGGCTGCCGTGGTGATCGCCCCGATCACGCTGCTGCCCCTCGGCGCGGCCTACCGCGTCTGGGAGGCGATTCAGCTCCTCATGCTGGTCGCCGCGGTGCTGATCGCGGCGCGGTCTTCACCGTGGCCCGAGCGGTTGCGGCGGGGCGGGACGGTGGCCACCGTGCTCGCCGCACTCGCCGGGACGGGGACGCTGGCGCTCGGACTGCTTGGCCAGTGGGACGGGTTGAGCGCGCTCGGCCTTGCCGTCGCCTACGCACTCTGGCGACGTCACCGGTCTTTCAGCGGGGGTGCCGTGCTGGCGGGCTGCGTCCTGCTCGCCAAGCCGCACCTCGCTCTCGGCCTCGCCGCTCTGGTGCTGGCGTGGCGTGACCGCCGTCTGCTCGCAGGCGCCGCCTGTGCGGTGGCGGTCCTCGGCATGGTTTCGCTGGCCGCAGTAGGGCCGGCCGGGATCCACGGGTTCCTGGGGTCCGCCGGCGCCAACGCCGGCGCCGTGCCAATGGCCTCGATGCAGGGCTTCACCGGCCTGACCGGGTCGTGGCTCGGCGACAGCGCCGCGGCCACGCTGATCGCCGCAGTTTTCAGTGCCACCGCGCTGGCCGCGTGCGTGGCCCTCGGCCGCCGTCTCAGCCGCGATCGCGCGGCCCTGGAGCCGTGCCTGGCGCTGGCCACGGTCCTCTCACTGCTGGCGTCTCCTCACCTTCTCGCCCACGACCTGGTTCTGCTCGCGCCGATGCTGGTCGCCCTGATGGCGTGGGCGGCTCTGCGCGATCAAGCCGCCCCGTGGCCCGGGCCGCGCAGCCGAGCGGTGCTCGCCGGCTGGGTGGTGCTGTCGCTGACCGCCGCGCTCGACCTGGGCGCACAGGGGGTCGGGCCGCCGGGGCGGCTGGTGCCGCTGGCGCTTCTCGGCCTGGCCGGTCTGGTCACCTGGCAGCTGCGCCGGCCCGCGGGGGGACTGACGCCGGCGCCCGCCTGAGCAGCTAGCGCACCACCGCGAACGCCACTGCCCGCTGCCCCTGGTAGCTGTCCGAGGCGACCAGCCGCAGGTTGGGCAGGCGGCCGATGCAATCGGCATTCCACGGCACGCTCGCGCCGAGGATGTCATGCGACCCGACGAAGACCGCGCCCACCGGCTGGACAGCCTGCTCAGCCGCCGCCGGGTCGGTGCATGCGTTGGCGAGGGCCGTCACCAATGGGAGGCTGAGCGTGCCAAGCTCGGAGCCGTTGGGGACCAGAGGGGTGAGGTCGGTGAGCGCGGCAAGGTAGACGCCGGCATCCGACAGGCCATCGGTGAGAACCAGAGTGCCCGGCGCGAGCCTCGCCGACATCTGATGGAGCACGTTCACGTCCGCCTGGGTGGACAACGATCGGATCGCCACCTGCCGGGTGTACAGGTCGAACTCGGCGCGAACTCCAAGCCCGAGCATGACCATGATCAGCACCGCCAGCACCACCGCGACCGCATCCAGACCCGCCGCGCCAGGACCGAATCGAGCGCGCACCGCCGCCGGTAGGGCGACACGGCGGCACGCCACCACGCACGCAATCAGCACCACGACCGCGGAGGCCGCCACCAGCAGGCGCCAGCTGGCCAGGTTGGTCAGCGCTTCAAAGGTTCCCATCGGGTAGATGAAGACGGGTGCGGTGTAGCCGAAGGCGCTCGACCACACGCGTTCGATCGGCCCGTGGGCGATGCCAACCAGGAGCGCGGCGATGCCCGCGCCGATCGCCAGCCGCGTCCAGAGCCGCCGCTCCGCAGCGATCGCCCGGATCAGCTTGAGCACGGCGAGGAAGCCGGCTCCGAGGATGAACGGGATGACCCAGTACTGAAGCCCGACGACACGGTCCGTCTCACCGTACGGAAACAGGTTGAACGACAGGTTGTTCACCTTGTGCCAGAAGAGTGAATCGGCAAGCAGAACCAGGAAGATGACGTGGGCGAGCAGCACCCACCACAGCCGGCGATAGACCAGCAGGATGGCCACGATGCCGATGCTGTACAGGGCGACGGCGAGAGGGCTTGTGAGGTCCGTTTGGGCGAGAACCTGCAGGAGCTGGTGAGGATGGAACGGCAGGGTGGCTGCCGACGGGACGGTGGTCGAGGGCTCGATGGGGTGTGCAGCCGGCGTATGCGGGAGACGCATCAGCCGGGTCACCACGGCAGCGCTCGCCAGCGTCGCCGCACAGGCGACCGCGATACGCAGTAGCGCTTGACGCGGTGAGGTCCGCAACACCGCCAGCGCCGCCCCAGCGATCAGCCCGCCGCCGACCACGACAGTCGTGATCACCTCGAGACCGTGGAGCACCCAGATGGATGCCGCGAACGCGACCAGCAGCAGGGCGTGGTCGCGCACGTCTCGACCGCGTACCAGACGCAGCGTGGCCACGATGTACGGACTGACAAGGACGGAGTCGACGAGTTGGGGGAACCGCCCGAGAATGGCCTGGTCCGAGGGAAAGGCCAGGCCGGCGGCGAGCAGCGGCACCACCACCGCGAAGGCCACCGACCCGGTGGCTTCGAGGGCGAGCAGGGTGAGTCCCAGCGGCATCAGAACAAGGACCGCCGTGACGATCGGAGCCATCGACATGGCGGGATCGGGGCCGCCGATCCACGAGACCACGGCGGTCATGGCCTCGAACCCCGGCCGGATCCTGGCGAACGCGGTGTTCTGCAGGGGGATGGGAAACAGCGGAAGCACGTCGTGAGTGCGGGCAATGCTCGCGGCGACGGTGGCATGCACCCGGGGGTCCCAGTCGGGGGGGAGGACCTGGCCGTGGAGTGCCCAGGCGAAGGCGGCGGCTCCGGCGCAGCCGGCCACCAGGGCGGGGATCGGGATCCACCAGGGTGTGCCTGTCGCCGGCAGCGGGCCGGCCCACCGGCGCCGGGCGAACGCGGCGCCGACGAGCAGCAGCGTGGCAGGGATGACGGTCAGCGGCTCGAAGGGGACGTGCACAACGCGCATGCCCAGGCCAAGCACCCCGAAAAAACCGGCCGACAGGCCCGGGGACGCCGCCAGGCGCTCCCAGGCACGCCACCGCGGCGCCAGCAGCGTCGCCAGGGCGTACCCGGGGAGCAGCGCCGCGACCAGGATTCCGGGGATCGCCTTGGCGAGGTCGTGTAGTGGCAATGCGACTCCCTTCGGGTTGTCGAGCCATCGGCGGGAGGTGCGCGCTGGCGCTTCACCGCCGAACCGGTCCCGGGGACGCCGGCATTATGCCACCGCCATGGCTGTGTCTCAGCCGCCGGGATGATCCACTGCGAAGGCGGCTGACTCAGTCCCCTGCCACGCCTCGGCCGCGATCAGGCGCAGGCCGGGAAGCCGGGCGATGCACGCCTCGCTCCAGGTGTTGGTGGCGCCGAGCAGGTGGTGCGCTCCGACGAAGACCGCCCCGACGCGGGTCAGGGCTTGCTCCGCGCTCGAGGGATCGGTGCACGCGTTGGCCAGCGCCGTGACCAGCGGTGCGCTCAGCGGGCCATTCTCGTACTGGCCGGGGACCAGCGGCGTCAGGTCGGTGACCCCCGCAATCCACTTGCCTGCGTCGACATCGGAGTCGGTGAGGACCAGGGTGCCCGGCCGCAGCACGGCGGACATCCTGTTCAACACCGTGAGGTCGGCGGGCGCGGTCAGCCCGCGCGTGGCAACTCCGCGCTGGTACACGGTGAGGTCGGCCGAGGCTCCAACGACCACGCACATGACCGCCACAGCGCCCAGCGCCCCCCAGCCGGCGGTTGCGCCCCCGCCGTGCTTCCCCACCAGCCGCCGGATCCGCCCTGGGCCGCCGAGGCCGGCGACCATCGCCAGCCACGCAAGGACCACCGCGATTGCCGCCACGACGATGGCGATGGTCCACGCCCACAGGCTCGCCAGCGCGTTGAAGGTCCCGAGCGGGGGCAAGGCAATGGTGAGCCCGAAGAACCTGTTCCACACGCTGGCTACGGGTTGCTGCGTCAGAAGCACGGCCATCGCCAGCACTGCCGCCGCCAACGGCGCCGCCCGGCGCACCCTGGGCCGCTGCGACAGCTCGCGCATCACACGCCCGACGGCAAGGAGACCGGCCGCCAGGATGAGCGGGATCAGCCAGTACTGCACGCCGACGATGCGGTCGGGTTCTCCCCAGGGGCTGACCACGTGGTTCCAGAATCTGGCCAGCACGTGCCAGGAGAAGCTGTCGGCCATGGCGATCAGCAGCACGGCCTCCGAGACCAGGACCCAGAGCATCCGGCGCGTGACCACGATGGCGAGGACGCCGGCGGCGAGCAATGCCACCGCAACCGGGCTGGTGAGGTCGGTCTGGGTGATGAACTCGATGAGCTGCAGGGGGTGGGCCGGGGCGCTCGCCGCAGTGCTCAACGGCGCGAAGACCTCGGGATGGATCGGGGGCGGGGCGTGCGGGACCCGGGTGAGCTTGGTGACCAGCAGGGCGCCCGCCAGGGTCGCCAGCGCGCCGGCACCAACGCGCATCAACGCTGACCGTGGCGATGCGCGCACCGCGACCACCGCGGCCGCGATCAGCAACGAGCCGCCGACCACCGCTGCGGTGAGCGCCTCGAGCCCGTGGATCACCCAGATCGAGGCGGTGATCGTCCCCACGAGCAGGGCGTTGTCGGCAACCTGCGGTGTGCGCAGTAAACGCAGCGCGGCGATGACCAGGGGAACGACCAGCGTGGAATCGACCACCTGCGGGTAGCGCCCGAGAATCGCCTGGAATGCGGGAAAGGCCAGCCCGACGGCAAACAGTGGCGCGATGGCGGCCAAGGGGATGGACCCCGTCGCCTCCAGCGCCAGCAGGGTGATGCCGAGCGGCATCAGCACCAGCACCACGGTGAGCAGCGGCGCCATCGACAGGGCCGGTGGTGGGCCGCCCACCCACGAGACCACCGCCGTCATCGCCTCGAATCCCGGCCGCGCCTTGGTCAGGAAGGTCCCTTCCAGCGGTATCTGCACCGCAGGCAGGACGTTGTGGGTGAGCGCGATGCCGTTGGCGGTGGTGGCGTGCACGGCCGGGTCCCAGTCGGGGGGGAGCACCTGCCCATGCAGAGCCACCGCAAAGGCGGCGGCGCCGACCGCTCCCGCGATCAGCGCGGGAACCGGCAGCCATCGGGGTGCGTCATCCCTCGGGTTCGGGCCGGTGAGGTGACGGCGGAAGAGCGCTGCCCCCGCAACCACGGCGATGGAGAGAAACACCGTGAGCGGCTCGAACGGCACGTGCACCACGCGCAGGCTGAGTCCGAGGACACCGAAGAACCCAGCGGACAGTCCGGGCGCGGCCGCCAGGCGCTCCCAGGCCCGCCATCGGGGGGCGATGAGCGTCGCCAGCGCCCATCCCGGAAGCAGCACCGCGATCAGAATGCCGGGGACTGCTTGGACGAGGTCGTGCAGTCGCAATACCGGGTCAGCGGCCGCGCAGCGTCGCCACGGCAAGCACCGTCCGGGCGATGATCAGCACATCGAGCGCCACCGACTGCCGCTTGATGTAGTAGAGGTCGTACGAGAGCTTCACCCTCGAGCCTTCGACCCCGCTTCCATAGCCGAAGTTCACCTGGGCCCACCCGGTCAGCCCGGGCCGAACCGAGAGCCGGGTGTTGTAGTAGGGGATGCTGGCGCGCAGCTCCTCGACGTAGCGTGGCTGTTCGGGACGCGGTCCGACCACGCTCATCTCGCCGCGGAGGATGTTCCATGCCTGGGGTAGCTCGTCGATGTGCAGGCGGCGGAACACGGACCCGACTCGGGTGATCCGCCGATCGTTGGTCTCGGTCCAGCTGAGGTCGTCCTCCGGGAGCACGCGCATGCTGCGCAACTTGAGGATCTCGAAGGGGCGGCCGTACTGGCCGACGCGCAGCTGGCGATGGAACAGGGGGCCGCGGTCCTGCAGCTTGGTGGCCACCCAGGCCACGGGGAGCACGACGGCCAGGAGCACCACCCCGATGAGGCCGGCGGTGATGTCGACGATCCGCTTGAACAGCGCGTAGAGCCGCGAAGTCTGGCTGCGCTGGTGCAGGGAGAGCAGCCAGCTCTGCCTGAGCCTGTCGACGAGGAGGCGACCGGTCAACTCCTCGTAGAGGTCGGCGAGCGAGCGCACCACCATCCCCTGGTCGTAGCAGTCGACGAGGCTGGCGAAGAGAGGCTCAGGCATGTCCTCGTGGGCGCCGAGGACAACCACATCGGCCATGTGGCGCTTGGCGGCAAGCGCCAGGCGGCCTCCCGCGTCCGGCTCATCGGGGTCGACGGTTCCGACCGTCTGGTACAGGCCGGCCATCGACGCGTCGACCTCGGGCCAGACGCTCGCCAACGTCTGGCTGTCGGCAACAAGTAGGATCCGGCCGGCAAAGATGGCCCGGGCGAACACCCGGCGATAGAGCAGCCGCCAACAGAGCACCGCGAAGCTGGCGACGGGCAGCCAGATGAGGATCGTCGGCCGGGTGACCCCATAGGGCACCACGAAGAACACCGCGAGCAGCACGACGGTCGAGACCGCAACGGTCGTCGCCACCGCGCGGAAGATGCCGCGGACGCTCACCGCTGCGCGCAGGTCGTAGGCATCGACCATCAGCGCCACGCCGAGCCAGCTGCCCGTGACCGTGCCCACCCCGCTCCACGGGATGGAAAGGCCGGCGCGCTGGATTGGGCCTGAATGGAGGTTGAACGCGGCGACCAGCGCAGCGGCGACGAGGAGCGCGTCGCCGGCGGCGATGAGCAGCTTGCGCTCAGAGACAAGGATGCCCCGACGCCGGGCCCCGACGGCTGCGACCGCAGCCTCCTCGGCCATCATCGAGGCTAGGGTAGCCTGCCGGGAGGAACTAGGGGGCGGTCAGCCCGAAGTGGTGTGCTCGAGCATGGAGCGCAGAATCGAATCGAGCTTGTGGGTCGGATTCCAGCCGAGCAACGAGTTGATCTTTGTGGTGTCGGGGACGCGACGAAGCATGTCCTCGAATCCGCTGCTGTACACCTGCTCGTAGGGAATGTGCACCACCTGGCTGGCCGACCCGGTGACGTCGATCACCCGCCGGGCGAGCTCGTTGATGCTGACCTCCTCCGTGCTGCCGATGTTGAACACGTCACGCTGTGCGCGCGGCTCCTCGAGGAGGCCGATCACCGCTCGGACAACGTCGGTCACGTGGCAGAAGCAGCGCGTCTGGGTTCCGTCGCCGAAGACGGTCAGCGGATCGCCGGCGAGCGCCTGCTCGATCATTCGCGGAATCACCATGCCGTATGAGGGCGACTGCCGCGGACCGACTGTGTTGAAGAAGCGGGCGATCACGGTGGTCAGCCCCTTCTCGCGCGAGTACGCCATCGCCAGGTGCTCGTCGATGGCCTTCGACAGTGAGTATCCCCAGCGGCTCTTGCTGGGGGTGCCGACGACACAGTCGGATGCCTCGTGCAGAGGCACGTCGGTGTTCTTGCCGTAGACCTCACTTGACGAGGCGATGAAGACGGCGCGACGGTAACGATGCGCGGCCTCGATGACGTGCTCCGTGCCACGGATGTTGGTGACCAGCGAACGCAGCGGCTGCTCGACGACGAGCTTGACGCCGACGGCCGCGGCCAGGTGGAGCACGGTGTCGCACTCTTCGACCAGCTCGTCGAGGAGCTGGGTGTCGAGAACCGAGCCGAGGACCAGCCGGTAGCTGCCGTCGGACTGCAGCGACTCGACGTTGGCGGCACTGCCGGTGGAGAGATTGTCGAGCGCGACGACCTCGTGGCCGCGCTCCAGCAGCGCTTCGCTGAGGTGGCTGCCGATGAAGCCCGCGCCGCCGGTGACCAGGTAGCGGTGTCGCGGGGACGCGACAGGGGCGTCTCCTGACATTGAGTGCGGATGATATTGGATCGGCGTGGCGCGCCGAGGATGCGATCATCCTCAACGTGAAAAGCAAGGCGGGCCGCGCCCGCACCGAGGGTGATGTCACGGCCCTCGACCCGTTCGTCAGCGTGGTGATCCCGGTGTACAACGAGGAGCAGCACATCGCGTCCTGCCTGGCGTCGGTCCTCGACCAGGATTACCCGTCCGACCGGTACGAGGTCATCGTCGCCGACGGCGGCTCCGTGGATCGAACCCGCGACGTCGTCAACGGGATCGCCGCGCGACACGCCAACGTCCGCCTCATCGACAACCCTGGGCGCACCCAGGCGGCAGGGCTCAACCGCGCCATCGCGGTCAGCAGGGGTGAGTTCATCGCGCGTCAGGACGGCCACGCGGAGTGGACACGGCATCACCTGCGGCGCTCGGTCGAGCTGCTGGTCGACAGTGGTGCCGACAACCTCGGTGGCCGTGCTGACGGCATCGGGCAGGGCACCATCGGCAGCGCCATCGCCTGCGCGATGCGATCCCCATTCGGTGTCGGTGCGGCGCGCTTTCGCTATTCGCAGCGGCTCGAAGAGGTGCCGACGGTTTTTCCCGGGACATTCCGCCGGCAGGCATTCGAGCGGGTGGGCCTGTTCGACGAGGCGTATCCGCCGCACGAGGACTACGAGCTCAACCACCGCATCAGGGCCAGCGGCGGCCGTGTGCTGTTCAGCCCCGACATCCCGACCCGCTACCACGTCCGCAGCTCGACGACCGCCCTGGCGCGACAGTACTTTCGCTACGGGCGAGCCAAGGTGCGGGTGGCGCGCCACAGCCCTGGCGTCATCCGCCCCTACCACCTCGCCGCGCCCGCCCTGGTCGCCGCAGTGCCGCTGCTCAGCGCGCTGGCGTTGTCGAAGCGGCGCCGGCGGCTTGCCGTCGCCGCCGCCGCCCTCTACGGGGCCGCCTGCGTCGCCGCCGGTCTGCGCGGGAGCCACGGCGAGCCGGCCGCGGTCCGACTTGCGGTGCCGCCGATGTTCGTGGTGCTGCATGGAGCCTGGGGCGCGGGGTTCTGGGCGGGGGTAGTGGAGACCGCCCGCCGGACGCCCGTGGGTGGGGGATCGCCGCCATCTCTACCGGCGACTCCCCGCGGAGCCGCAGCCTCCTCCTGAGGCGACCGGGCTACCATCCGGCCGTGTCAGACAACCCCGTCCGTGACATCCACGACGCAGTCGCTCGCAATGCGGACCCGGTGGTGGCGAGCACCCGGCCGGCCACCACCGCGGCGCTGGAGATGCGGAGGATGGTGGCGGACGTGATCGCCAAGCTGCGGCCTGGCGGCGCGAGCGTGATCGAGCTGGGCTGTGGCACCGGGGTGCTGGGGATGCCCATCGCCCGGCGGGCATCGAGGTACGTGGGGGTGGACATCTCACCGCGCGCGGTGGAGGTGTTGCGGGAGCGGCTGCCGGGGTCGACGATCCGCTGCGCTGACGTGACCCACGACGATCTCAGTGACCTCGGGACGTTCGACCGTCTGCTGGTCTACGCCGCGCTCCACTACGTGGTCAGCGAGGCAGACGGCGAGCGTTTCGTGCGCGGGGCTTTGGCGATGCTCGCCCCGGGCGGACGAGCGCTGTTTGGCAACCTGCCGATGCCAGCCGGCGACCTGCCTCACTCCACATGGCAACGCGCCGTCCGGCGAGCATGGACCGGGGGCCGGCGCGTGCTCCGCGGCCTTCACCGGCAGCCGGTGCGGCCCAATCCGCTGAGCATGCCCGCGGGCTACTGCCTTCCGCTGTCCCGTGCGCTCATCGAGTCATGGCTGCACGGTGTCCCCGGGGTGCGCTGGCAGTGGCTCGCGCCCGGGCTGGGCGTTCCGCTGGCGCGCACCCGGGCGGACCTGCTGGTGTTCCGCAAGGGATGAGACTGCAGGGCCACACAGTCGATCGCCTGCGTGAGTGGTCGTACGCGCATCCGAAGGCCAAGATGCTGCTCCGTGAAGGCTGGGGGGTGAGCCGCGAGGTGGCACGGTTCGCTCACCTGCCGGCCCCGTTCGAGCCGGTCGAGCTCAAGGATCTCCGACGCCTGCGCGACACCCCGGCGCCGGCGGCCGACGGCGCGACGGGGCGCCTGCTGATCCTCTCGACCCGTGGCTGGTCGACCCACATCGTGACCGAGACCACCATCGCGCATGCGGCCCGCCGCCGCGGCTGGAGCGTCAGCCTGGCGACGTGTGGCGGCAGGCTGCCGGTCTGCGACGTCGCCCCGGTCCACACCGCGCCCCCGATGCCCTGCCACTCATGCGCCGGCTACGCGGTCGATGCCATCGAGGCGGCCGGCTTTCACCCGATCATGGTTCGATCGCTGGTGGACATCCGTGCGTCGTCGGCCCGCGCACGACGCCACATCGAGGACCTTCGCTCCGTTGCGGCCTGCGAAGCGCACACCGTCGAGGGCTTCGCGGTCGGGCGGTTCGTCAAGACCTCGGTGGCCTGGTTCCTTTCTCGCGGCACGCTCCTCGACGACGCGGAGACGGTGGCCACGTACCGCAAGTTCCTGGTGAGTGGGATGGTGCTGCGTGAGGCATTCCTGCGGCTGCTCGACGAGGTGGCCCCGGATCGGATCCTGGTGCTCAACGGCGCATTCTTCCCTGAGCGCATCCTCTCGGAGCTGGCCACCCAGCGAGCGATTCCCGTGACCCGCTACGAGAAGGGCTTCCTCACCAACACGGTCCTGGCAGGTCGCTGGCGGCCCGGCGCGGACGATCTCGATCCCGGCGAGGATGCCTGGCGAGAGGCTGCGACGACGCCGCTGCGGCCGGACGAGGCCAGCGCCGTCGACGCATATCTCGACGAGCGGATGCGCGGTGGGCGCACCCTGGACAACTTCTGGTTGAACAGCATCGCCGACCGGCGCGGCATCCGTCAGCAGCTGGGACTGCGCGAAGGGCGCCCCACCGTGGCCGCGTTCCTCAACATCCTCTGGGACAGCGCCATCCAGGACAAGGACACCGCCTTTGCGTCGATGGGCGACTGGCTCGTCGAGGTGATCCAGTGGGCGCAGACACATCCGGCTGTCGACGTCGTCGTGCGCCTGCACCCCGCTGAGGTCAAGCTGGCCAACCACCTGTCGCGCGAACCGATGGCTGACCATATCGCTGCGCGGTTCGCGCAGCTTCCGGACAACGTACATGTCGTCGGTGCGCAGAGCAGCATCAGCTCGTACCCCCTGATGGAAATGGCGGCTGTTGGCCTTGTGTACACATCGACGGTCGGGCTGGAAATGGCGGCACGAGGCATCCCTGTGGTGTGTGCCGCCGCCACCCATTACGGCCGTCGCGGTTTCACCGTCGACCCGCCGACTGCGGCGGAGTATTGGGCGGAGGTGGAGCGCCTGGTCGACCGACCGCCGGCCGCGGCCGAACGCGAGCGGATGCAGGGGCTGGCGCGTCGATACGCCCATCTCTTTTTCTTCCGCTACCACCAGTTCCTGGATGTGGTCGACGAGGAGGGCAGGAGCCGTCCCCGCGTGACGGTGGCGTCGGCCGAGGACCTTGCGCCGGGCCGCCACCCGGCCCTCGATCGCCTGATGGAGGGCATCCTCGACGGGGACGGCCCGGTGATCACTCCAGCCGCCCACAGTTGACGGTGGAGGTCATCGACGCCGGCGAGATCGGCGACGCGAGTTGGGATGAGCTGTGCACCGACGCGATCGGAGCCTGGTTCTGGCACACCTCGCGCTGGCGCGCCTACACGGTGGCGTACCGCCCGACGCTCGAGAGCCAGAGCCTGGCGTTCGTGGTGGTCGACGCGGGGCGTCCGGTGGCCTTGGTCCCGTTGATGGTGGAGAAGCTGGACGGGGAGGGAGGCCAGCGCTTCTCCTTCGGCGGCGACGCGTGCTGGTCGCCGGTGCTGGTGGCGGGAACGGAGCCGAGCCGAGCGAGGGTCGCGTTGCGCGAGGCCCTGCAGCACGTCGACGACCTCGCCGCTGATCACGACGTGGACTCCGTCGCGCTGCGGCTGAGCCCACTCGGCAACGGCTTCGATGACCACCTCTCCGAATTCCTCGTGGCCACGGCGCGAGCGGGCTACGCCGACGTGAGCCTCTGCTCTCAGGTCATCGATCTCGACGATCGGCCGGAGGGGCTGAGGGTCGCGATGTCGAAGGGGCACCGCGCTGACATCACCCGCGGGCGGCGGACCCTCGAGACCGCCGTGGTCACCGGCGCAGACGCCGCGGCTGACTTCTCCGCCTATCGCGCAATGCACGCGCTCGCCGCCGGCCGGGTGACGCGTCCGCCGGCGACGTTCGACCTGATGGAGACGTGGCTGGCCACAGGAGGGGCCGCCCTGGCCAGGGCCACCAAGGACGGCGAGCCTGTGGGCTTCAGCTATCTCCTCCTCCATGGTGCCGGTGCGTACTACGCGTCGGCCGCGAACCATCCCGACCATGGTCAGGATCCCATCGGCCACGTGCTGCACGCCGCCGCCATCGACTGGCTGCGCGAGCGCGGGATCCGTCGCTACGAAGTCGGCTTGCAGCAGTTCGGGCCTCTCCCCCATGACGCGCCATCGGCGAAGGATCTGGGGATCTCCCGCTTCAAACGCGGGTTCGGCGGCCGGACGGTGCCGCTGCCGGTGCGTGAGAAGTGGTACTCGGCGGACGCGTATCTGCGCACGGTGACCGCGCGGAACGGCCGGTACGCGAGCACTCGTTGGGGCGCGGCAGGCGGTTAAGATCCAACTCACATGACCACGCCTGCCCGGACGCTGGTGGTCCGCCGCCGGTGAGTGCGCGCGTCTACGGCAACGCGGAGTTCCGCATCGGCGACCGCCCAGTCGGTCCGGGACACCCCTGCTATGTGATCGCCGAGGCCGGCTCGAATCACAACCGCGACCTCCCCAC
>JANWHI010000008.1 GCA_025450495.1 Candidatus Dormiibacter sp.
GGATGTGCGGCCTCCGCGGTGACATCGGCACCGTGGTGCGCACGGAACGCCCAGTGCCGCTGGAGATGTGGCTGGCCATCAGCAACCGACTGGAGCCGCTGTTCGACGCGCGCGGCACGGTGGCGCGACGCACCCTCGAGATGGCTCAGAACGAGTCGATGCACGAGGCGCGCTTTCGTTATATGCGCCGCGCTCCTGACAACGATCTCTTCCGTGTCATCGAGGAGCTGCGCGGGCGCGCCATGCTCCCGGCCATCTATTTCATCTTCTCGCGGCGCGGCTGCGCAGAGGCCCTGGGTCGCTGCGTGGTGCACGGCCTCGACCTCACCGACGGTCGCGAGAAGGAGGCGATCGACACCCGATACGGCCAGCTGATGCAGCGCATCGACGATGGCGACGAACGCCGCGTCTTCCGCCAGGCCATCGACGTCCATGCGCTTCGCAACGGCGTGGCCATGCACCACGCGGGGATGCTGCCCTCCGCGAAGGAGGCAGTGGAGCGTCTGTTCATCGAGGGGCTCGTCAAGGTGGTGTTCGCCACCGAGACACTCTCGCTGGGGCTGAACATGCCGGCGCGCGCGTGCGTGGTCTCGTCGTTCACCAAGTTCGACGGCACCGGGTTCCACTCTCTCACGGCTGGGGAGCTCACCCAGCTGATGGGACGGGCCGGCAGGCGGGGCATCGACACCGTCGGTCACGGCGTCATCCTCAAGGAGCCGGACGTCGACGTGCGTGACATCTACGACGCCGCCATCGGTGGCGAGATGAGCGTCGACAGCAAGTTCGCGCCGACGTACACGATGGTGCTGAGCCTGCTGCGCACCCGCACAGTGGAGCGGGCCGAGGAGCTACTCGACAAGTCGTTCGGCCAGTACCAGAACGTGGAGCGCGCGGACCACTGGAGCGAGAAACGCAGGAATCTCGAGGAGCAGCTCGCCGACCTGCGCCGCCGCGTCTTCCGCCACCCCAGGGTGGCCTGCACCGAGCGCACGTTGACCACGCACCTCGCGCTGCGCGACTCCACCGAGGAGCTCCAGACATCGGTTCGTCGCGCCAAACGCGAGCATTGGCGCGACTCCCGGCGCGGCCGGTCGAGCGGGCGGGGCGCCGACCCGGGCCAGCGCTTCGAGGCGATGCGACGTGAGCTGCGTGAGAAGCAACAGCGGCTCAACAACTCTCCGTGCCGCACCTGCCCCTTCCTCGGTGAACATCGCGCCCACAGGTTGGAGGTGCGCGGGATCGAGGAGACACTCGAGGGCGGCGAGGCCGAGCTCGACTGGGCACGCCACCGTTACCGGCGTGAGTTCCACGCGCTGCGGAGCGTCCTCCACGACGCCGGCTTCCTCGAGGCGGATGCGCCCAACGGGCTGGGCCTGCTGGCGGCATCGCTCTTCGGCGAGAACGCGCTGCTGGTTGCCGACGCCATCGTGTCCGGCCACCTCGACACGCTCGACCCCGCCGAGCTCGCCGCTGCGCTGGTCAGCCTGGTTGCCGAGGATCGCGGACGCGACCGCCCGCAGCCGTCGCGCCGCCACTTCCCCACCGCACGGGTCGAGGTGGCGTACCGCCGGCTGCGCGGCTCGCTGCACCGCCTCGTCGCCCTCGAGCGCGACCACGGCCTCCAGACACTTCGCCCCCTGTCGCTCGACTACATCAATGCCGCCCACCAGTGGGCGTCCGGCACGCCGCTTGTCGACATCGAGACACCCGCTGCCACTGACATCGGCGACGTCGTCAAGGCCATGAAGAACCTCTACTCGATGCTGCGCCAGATGGAGCAGGCGCTTCGCGGCCACCCCCTGCTCGCCAGGGTGCGGCAGGCGCGGGAGGCGATGGAGCGTGACCTGATCCGCCGCGTGTAAAACGAGGGGGGAGAAGGTTCCCCCTCGCGCACCCCCCGGCCAGCGGTGTCAGCTCCGCCGACATCAAGTCACCTGCGCTGACGCATGTCTGCTAGCATCGCGGCGATGTACGTGACAGCGGTGGTCGGCACCGCCTCGATGATGATGCGCCGCGGAGGTTTCCGAACGTAGCGGCGCGTCGCGCCCTCCGTCAGGAGACCTCCCGGAACCACCCGGGAGGTTTTTTTATGTCCAGGATCGATGCCGCTGCCGACATCGGGGCGGCCGCCGCTCTCCCGAGGGCGGCGCAGAGCCATGTGATCGGCCTGCGCTGCCGCGCGTGTGGACACGAGCAGCCCGCCACGGCGACCCATCTGTGCGACCTCTGCTTCGGTCCGCTCGAAGTTGCCTACGACTACGACGGAATCGCACAACGGATCTCCCGCGCGCGTATCGAGGCCGGTCCACCGAGCCTGTGGCGCTATCGTGACCTGCTGCCCACAGGCGAGCAGGAGCTGGTCACCCTCGGCGAGGGATTCACTCCGCTGGTGCACGCCCGCAACCTCGGGGATGAGCTCGGGCTGCGCAGCCTTCATCTCAAGAATGACACGGTCAACCCCACCAACTCGTTCAAGGATCGGGTGGTCGCTGTCGCCCTCAACTGGGCGTTGCAGAACGGGTTCCACACCATCGCCTGCGCGTCGACAGGCAACCTCGCCAACGCCGTGGCGGCGTACGCGGCGCGAGCCGGCATCCGGGCCGTGGTGTTCATCCCCGCCGACCTCGAGTCGCAGAAGATCGTGGCGACATCGGTCTTCGGCGCCACCATCATCCCGATCGCAGGCAACTACGACGACGTCAACCGACTCTGTGCTGAGCTCGCCGACGATCTCGACTGGGGCTTCTGCAACATCAATCTTCGGCCGTACTACAGCGAGGGCAGCAAGACGCTCACCTTCGAGACCGCCGAGCAGCTCGGCTGGCGTCTCCCGGACGAGATCGTCATCCCGGTCGCATCGGGCTGTCAGTTCGTCAAGCACCGCAAGGCGGCCGCCGAGCTGGTCAACCTCGGGCTCGTCGGCGACCGACGGCTGCCCAGATTCACCGGGGCCCAGGCGATGGGCTGCTCTCCGGTCGCCGACGCTTTCGCGCGAGGCAGCGATGTCATCCAGCCTGTGCGGCCCGACACCATCGCCCGTTCCATCGCCATCGGCAACCCGTCCGACGGCGCTGACGTGCTGCGCATCGCCCGTCGCAGCGGTGGCGTGGTCGCCAGCGTGTCCGAGGAGGAGATCCTCGAGGGCATCGACCTGCTGGCGCGCACCGAGGGCATCTTCACCGAGACGGCCGGCGGGGTGACCGTGGCGGTGCTGCGCAAGCTGGCCCACCAGGGCCGCTGGAAGGGCGCCGAGACGGTCGTCGCCTACATCACGGGACACGGTCTGAAGACCATCGACGCGGGGGCTGGGCGTCATCCAGTCGGCGAGCCGGTGGCTCCGCAACGCCGCAGCGTCTACCGCCGGCTCGAAGACCTTGGGGTGAGCTGAGCTCACTCCTCTCGAAGCATCGCCTCGGGCACGCTGACCACGCGGTAGGGCATGTCCGTGATGTCATAGAAGCGCAGCGGCTTGCGTAGCCGCTTGGCAATGCCGATCTGCACCTTGACGCCGAGGGACAGGTTGCCGAACACCCACATCTGATCGCAACGCACGATCAGGTTGTTGAACGCCTCGCGCACAGTCTCCTTGGGAACAGTGTGCAGCAGGTAGTAGTCGAAGAGCATGAACGGTGAGATGGGCACGCCGCCCTCATCGAGGACGAACTTGGTGATGTGCTGGCGCCAGTAGAAGTTGCGGTTGCTGATGGCGCAGTAGATCAGCTGCTTGGGCCGTCGCAGCGCGCGCTCGGCCTGCTCCGCAGGACTGGCTTTGGGGCGCGGCGTGAAGATGCGCTCGAGGATATCCTCGGCGTCCTTCACCGCCGGCGAGGGCGTGGACAGCGGTGCGGAGCTGACATCGGGCACGGCTGAAATACCTTTCTGGAACAGCCGAAACGGCTGCCGGATCATAACACCGGCGCCGCGCGGGCGACGCCATTGGCCGGGACTCGCGGCGGTCTCAGGCTGCTGTCGAGTCCGCCCAGCCTGCGAGCTCGTGCAGGCGCCGCAGCGCGGTGGCGAGGAGCTGCAGGTGGCCCGGCTCGTTGAGCCAGCGACTCTGGCCGGATGGATGGGGCAGTGGCAGAAGCACGGAACGGCCCAGTGGCACCCCTTCCACGATCTCGCCGTCGGGCGACCACGATCGACCCACGATCTGCTCGAGACGATGGCCGGGAAGGAAGCGGCCGTGCGCGAGCGTGCCGATGCAGATGAGCAGGGCCGGTGCCAGCAACGCGAGGTACGCGTCCAACCAGCCGCTGCACTGCGCGACCTCGCGAATGCTCGGCCTGCGGTCACCGCCGTTTGAGGGCAGCCGGCCGGGGAAACATGTGGTCATCGACGTCATGAACACGCGCTCGCGGACCTCGGTCTCATCGGCGAACCCGGCGCTTGCGAACCAGCGCATCAGGTTGGCGCCGGCGCGGCCCGCGAACGGCCGGGTGACGTCGTCCTCGACGGGCCCGGGCGCTTGGCCGACGAGCATGATGCGCTGACCGCTCCTGCCGCTGAAGACGGGATGGGCACGCTTGAGGTGACCTGACGCCACGCAGCGCATGCAGCCGCGATGCTCCTGCTGAATCGCTTCGATTGCATCGCCGAGATCCGGGCCCACCGCGCGATTCTACGATCGACCCACGCGCGGGGCGGCGCTATGATCAATCCTCCGCCAGCGTCCTGCTCTCGTTCCCACCACCCGGCGGCATCGTCCAGCCGACCAGCACAGGACCGCAATGCCCGACGACCCACCGCGCTCACCCTCCGGCCAGCAGTCCGACCCGCGTCCGGCGGCGGGTGCTCCGCCCTGGTGGGGTGCGCTCGGGCGCCCCGACCTGCCGCTTGACGGCGACGACCTCCCGCTGCCAGTTCGGATGGCCCCGCCGGCGCACGGCGACAGTCAGCGGACGGCGAACCACCGCGCCGCCGCACGCTGGCTTGCCTGGATGCTCAACGCCGCTGTGCTCGCCGTCGCGGTGCTGATCGTGTGCATCGGCGTCGGGGTGCTGTCACTGACCATGTTCCTCACCGTCGGGCTCGTGTTCGGCGTCCCCCTGGTCATCGCCACCCTCACCGTGGTGGTGGTGGCGCGGCGATCGCGCTGACCGACCGGGAGGGTCGGTGAGCAGGCGCGGGCACGAGCGGCCGCGCGGGCGCCGCGAGGTCAGCACGGTGCCGCTGGCGCTCAGCGCGGAGCTGCGTGCCGAGGCAACCTCGGTGCGGCGCGTGGGCCGTCGTTTCGAGGCCGCGCTCATCGAGGACGCAGCCGCAGCGGGCGCGCCCGCGCACGCTGAGGTCCTGCGCCGGCTGCGCAGCGAGCCCATCAGCGGCATTGAGCGCGTCGTCTATTCGTCGAACGCCGTCTTCCTGCTCGAACTCCAGCGGCCCGATCCCACCCATCCGGACCAGCCGCTGCGCGCGATCTACAAACCCGCTCGCGGCGAGAGGCCGCTGTGGGACTTCCCACGCCAGACCCTGCACATGCGCGAGGCCGCCGCGTACGTGGTCAGCGCAGCTCTCCACGACGGCCTGGTGCCACCGACCACTCTTCGCGACGGTCCGCACGGGCCCGGTTCGTTGCAGCTGTTCATCCATGCAGCCGCGGAGGCCAACGCAGCACCGCCGGAGGTCCTGGATGAGCAGGTGCGCGGCCTGGCCGCCCTCGACGTGCTGATCAACAACGCCGATCGCAAGCGGGCCCACCTCCTGCTCGGTGACGATGGCCACCTCCGCGGCATCGACAACGCTCTGAGCTTCCTCCCTTACCCGCGCCAGCGCACAGTGCTGATCCAGCTCGGCGGAGAGACGCTCCCGCCACCCGTCGCCGCCCGTGTGCAGTCGTTGGCCGGCGACCCCGAGCGCCGGGCACGGCTCGACACCGAGCTCGCCCGCCTCCTCGAGGCCGATGAGGTGGCTGCGTTCTGCCAGCGCCTCGACGCTCTCGCAGCCAGGCCCGTCTTCCCACCGCTCGACCCCTGGGACGGCCGCCCCTTCGAGTGGTGGTGAAAGGCGTACGCCCGGAGGGACTTGAACCCCCGCACCCGGCTCCGGAGGCCGGCGCTCTATCCAACTGAGCTACGGGCGCCCGCGGAATCGAGGCACGAGTATAAGCCCGTGACGTCGCCCCGAACCGGCCAGGGCCGCGCTTAGAACCGCCAGCTGGTGCAGCCGCGGCGGGCGTGGACGCGGCACGAGCAGGGCGCCCGCATCCGCGTGCGGCGGCGGCGCAGCGCGGCCGGGTCGGCGGTGTAGGCCACCAGCGCCTCGAACCGTTCCGGGCCGATGATGCCTTTGGCGAGGGCACGCAACGCCCATGCAGGTGGCACCGGGGCCTCCCAGAATCCGCGACGCGGCGGCGGCTCGCTCATGCTTGACTGGGAACTATAGAAGGACGGGGGCCAGCAAGGCGACCGGCGGACGCTCAGTCGATGTCGTCAGGAAAGCGGATCATCAGCCCGTCCTGGACGTCGTAGAGCGCCTCCATCCAATCCTGGATCGCCACTGTCGCCGGGCTCCGCTGCGACAAGGGGTGCTCCTCTGCGCGAATAAATGCGGCAACCCGCGATCGAAGCTCTGCCGGAATGGTCTGCTCGTCGGCAAGGTTGAGCATCTCGAACTGGTTGAGGAGGTCATCGATCTCACGGATCTTGTTGCGGCGGGCATGCCGGGCGCGGATCTCGGACGTCCAGAAATCCTCGAGCTCCTCGATGCGCGTGCACGTCTCCTGGATCATTTCGCTTGCACCACAATGAAGAATTGTTGTCGTCCCGGAGGCTGGCCGGTGGACCGCCCGGAATGCTAACACCATGTGCCAAAAGGTCAAGCATTGACATGAGAGCCGGATTGTGATCGGGACTGCGACCGAGCGCGCGGCCCTGCTGCGCGCCGGTCGGCAGGCGTTTCCTGGCTTTCGGCTGGCCGCCCTGGCGGCAACGGGGAGTACCCAGGACGTGGTGCGAGCCGCTGCGCGTGGTGGCGCGGAGCCCGGCTACAGTTGCGTCGCGGGCGTCCAGTCAGCCGGCAGAGGCCGTCAGAGCCGCCCCTGGAGCACCCCGCCGGACACGGCCCTGCTCTGTTCGGTGCTGGTGCGAGTTGACCACCCGCGCCTCGGCGGTGTGTCGATCGCAGCTGGGTTGGCGACGAGGGCTGCCATCAGCCTGGTGACGCGCTACCAGGCCCGTGTGAAATGGCCAAACGACCTGCTCGCCGGCGACGGCAAATTGGCCGGGGTCCTGTGCGAGGTGGAACCAGCGGCCCCCCACCGGGGCACGGCCGTGATCATCGGCGTGGGCGTCAACCTGCGGGTGACCGATTTCCCCGCGGGGGTCCGGGGTGCCAGCCTGCATACCCTGGTCGCACAGCCGCCGTCGCCCGCCATCCTCTTCGGCGCCCTCCTCGGAGAGCTGGCGGCACGCCTGGACATGCTCCGGTCCGCGGGGATGGCGGCTTTGCTCGGAGAATGGCTGGCGCACAGCGTGGGGATCGGCGAGGCGGTGACCGCGCGTTCGGCGACCGGGAGCGTGACCGGGGTGGCGGAGGGAATCGACGACGACGGCGCCCTCCTGGTCCGCGCCAATGGCAGCATCACCCGGGTGCTCGCGGGCGACGTCCACCTCGACGCGCGTGAACCGGGTTGACGGTGCGGGGCGCGGGGTGCGGCGGTCAGCCGCCGACGGTGATCTGGCCGTCCATCCCCGGATGAATGGTGCAGTGGTAGGCATAGGTGCCGGCCACGGTGATCTTCACCTGCCAGGTGTCGCCCTGCGCCAAGTTCTGTGAGGTCAGGTCAGGGTAGTTGTCGAAGGTGACATTGTGGGGAACGCTGCCGGTGTTGTTCCACTGGATGACGTCGCCGTTCTTGACGCTGACCGACGTCGGGTCGAACTTGAGGTCGGCCGTCGCCGAGACGGTCTTGGCGGGCGTGCCGATCCCGTTGGTCGCGGCGGTGCCGATCTTGGCGGCGCCGCTCCCGCCCCCCCCGACCTCGGGTGGACCGTTGCCACACGCGCTCAGCGCGACGACGAGTCCGATGCCGACGATGACGGCGATCGAGCGGGTCCGGGTCATGCGGTGTGGTCCCTCCTGGTACCTCGGTGCACTGGGCGACGCGACGACGGGCGCCGCACGCAGCCACCACCAATGCTGTCCACGATGGTAGGGCATGGCACCGGCTGAGCGCCCCGCCAGGGTCTCAGCCGGACACTCGGGCAGCCTCCTCCTCGTCGTGCGCCGGGTCGCCGAAGACGCGCCAGAACACCGCCACCACGGCGACGAAATAGATGAGGTTGCCGGCACCGAACATGACCACCCCGGCGAGCTGCTGGTCGACCACCGAGCTGAGCCCCCACAAC
>JANWHI010000009.1 GCA_025450495.1 Candidatus Dormiibacter sp.
CAGCCGAGCAAGCAGACGATCGCCGAGATCAGCTCGTTGAAGCTGCGGCTTTGCGCTTGGGATGGTGGTGAGAGTGCAGCGCCGTCCAGTCGGCTCGCTTCGGCGGCTTGCTGACCCCGGCCTGTTGCAACGCTGCGCCGAGCCGAGAGCTCATGAACCTCTCCTGTGCTTCGCGGGATTCCCAGACTTCGACGACGGTCCAGCCGTCCTGGGTCTTGCCGGCCGAGTGCGTGATCAGCCCATCGGGCCACTCGCCCTCGCCCGTGTTCATGTCGATGCCGAGGATCGAGTTGACCTTCTCGTAGTCGCTCTTGTCGAAGCCGTCGAATTCCAGGACGAACAGCTCGGGCATGGTGCCTCCTCAAAGCCGACGGATGGAGATCCGCTCATGGTCATCATGACGACCGATGCTGTCGATCGTGTGACTGGCCGGCGGGCCATCCCGAATACCGACAGCGCGTGCCGGGAAAGGGAGTCGAACCCTTACGCCCTTACGGACACAGCGCCCTGAACGCTGCGTGTCTACCAATTCCACCACCCCGGCGAGCGCGGCGGTGTCCGATCCTAGCAGGAGGCTCGGTTCAGCCCCGGCGCCACTGCACGATGTCGTCGTACCGCGCCGAGCTGTACCCCACCGGCGGGATCACCACGGTGATCCCCGGACGCACCACCAGCGACACCTGCGGCGTCTCGAGGAACAGCGCCGGCAGATCGTCGTTGAGGTGAGAGGTCACCGCGAGCGCGGCGGCGGCGCGTGCCGGCGTGGTGGTCAGAGTCGCCAGCCCGTCGAGCGCCTGGTCGAGGAAGGGGTCGACCTGTCCCCCGCTGACGTTGAAGCCGGCGGGTGGCACCGCAGTCGATCGCCAGAAAGAGCTGACGTCGGGGTCGGGCCCGCTGTCCCAGTCAGCCAGGGCCATGTCGTACTGCCCACGGCTCACCACCAGCTTGGTGAGGTCGGCGGCCGGCAGCGGCGACACGGTCACATCGATGCCGGCGGCAAGCAGCTGCCGGGCGATCGAGGCGGCGACGTCGGGAAGCGGCGCCACATCCGCCACCGCCAGGCTGAGGTGCAGCTTCGCCGATCCGCGGCCCCGGATCCCGTCCGGCCCGAGCGCCCAGCCATCCGCGGCGAGCGTGGCGGCGGCGGCGGCGACGTCCCGCGGCGGGATGGCCTGGTGGGGCGCGGCCCACACCACCCCTGCCGGGATCGCCCCGACCTCGGGGACGGCCATCCCACGCAGCGGCCCGGCCACGAGCAGCGACCGGTCGAGGGAGTCGGCGATGGCCTGGCGAACTGCGGAGTCGGCCATCGCCGGGACGCGCTGGTTGAACAACAGGTCGACGAAGCGGAACGGGGTGATGTCGTGCGACACGCCGCCGGCAGCGCCCAGCTGGGCGCGCTCGGACGGGTCGGTGGCCAGCACCGCGTCCACCGACTTCGAACGGAAGGCGGCGGCGGCGTCCGCGAAGCTGCTGAACAGGTCGAGCTCCACCTGGTTGAGGTGCACCCCAGTGGCCGCGTGTGGGTTGGGGAAGAGCGTGATCGACATCGGCGTGGTGGTGACCACACGCAGCGGACCAGAGCTTGGCATCGGCGCGGTGGCCTTCGAGCGCAGCGCTATGAGTTGCGCCGGTCCCAGCGTGCCCAGCGGCAGGATGGGCAGCTGGGTGAGCTGAGCGGCGAACGAGGCCCGCGGTCCGGCGAGGTCGAAGCTGACTCCGTCGCCCTCAGCGCGGACGTGGACGTCGCGCCACCCCGCCGCCGTCGCGGGGTCGCCGAACCTGGCTGACTGCACCCAGTTCACGGTGGCGAGGACGTCGGCGACGGTGATCGCGCGCCCGTCGGACCACAGCTGGCCGCCTCGCAAGGGCAGATGGTAGGTGAGGCCATCCTGGCTGAGGGTGTAGCCCGTGGCGAGGTCGGCCGCCGGGGACGCCTGGCTGTCGAGCCGGAGCAACCGGCGGTAGAGCAGCTCGCCGACGTCGCGGACGGCAGGGTCGGTGGCTCCCACCAGCGGGTTCAGCGACAGCGGCCGCTGGTCGGTGACCAGGCCCTCGCGATAGTCGGGCGTGGCGGTGCGGATGTGCGAGACGGCGGTGACTGCGAGGACCGTGCCGGCGATCAGAACCAGGATCAGGACCGCGCCGATCTCGGCGCGACGCGGGGTCCTCCGGCCTAGTGGGCGCCGATGTACGTCTGGACGATCGAGACGGCGACGAACAGGAGGATGAAGACGATCGTCACCCGCAGGAGGGTTGCCTCCAGCCCGCGGCGGCGGCGATAGCCGCCACCCGAGTCCCCACCGCCGCCGATGGTTCCGCCCAGGCCGGTCGCCTTCGGTGTCTGGAGCAACACGCCAAGCATCACCAGCACCCCGAGGATGTCCTGGGCGACCGCGAAACCTACCTTCACGCAACGAAACCTCCTGCCGGCACGAAGGCGCAGTATACCGGCGGGGCCATTTGCGGCCGGGCCGGCAGCGGCACGCAACGACAAAAGTTGGTGGTGGGCGCGGTCCGATGCGCGTATGCTGTTGGCATGGTCGTAAGCCGAGTCCGGGAGGTTGCGGGCGGATCCGGAGTGGCATCGCCAGGCGCCACGGAGGGTTGACCATGTTCTGGTTGCTGGCCTACGGCAGTGTCTCCGCAATGAGCATCGGTGTGTTTGCGTTGCTCTGCCAACGCGCGCCGATCTTCGATGAGAACGAACGGCCCATGGCTTCGTCGGCACCCTGGGCAGCCGCATTCACTGACCTTCCCGGCGCCCTGGCCCGGGGCCTCCACCGTGGCCGGTCGCGGTCAGGGCCTCGCTCCTTCCGCCTCACCCGGGAGGTCCGCTCTTTTCGCCTCACCCGAGAGGTCCACTCCTTTCGCCTCACCCGTCAGCAGGTGCGCTCCTTTCACCTCACCCGCCAGGCGCGCTCTTTTCGCCTCGCTCGGTAGGTCGCGGCCGGGCTGATCCATGGGCGGGGGGATCCCGCCACGGTAGGCGAGCTAACTACACTAATTTGTGTAAGCTGCGCGGGTGCGCCGGACCCGACCGTCCCTCTTCACTCCTCTCCTTGCCGCGATGCTCTCGAGCTGTGCAGTCCCGGCCGGCGGACCTGTCGGTGGACCGCCGCAGACCCAGCTGCCGCTGCTCGCACCCGCCCCGGCGACCGGCGTGGGCCGCGACACCGTGATCGTGCTGCGCAGCGGCGAGCCGACCTTCGTGGAGCTGGACCGCCTGGTCGGCAGTGCGCATCGGAGCGTCGACGTCGAGGTCTACGAGTTCGGCCGCACCGACCTTGCCGCGGCGGTGGTTGCGGCGCAGGCGCGCGGTGTCGATGTGACCGTCATCGACGACCCCTCGGAGAGCGCGTCGGCGTCCACCGCGCTCAGCCTCCGCGCCAGTGCCGTCGACGTCGCCGACTATCCGATCCGGGCCCGCATGATCGACCACGTCAAGCTGCTGGTCGTCGACGGCCGGGTGGCGGTGGTCGGGGGCATCAACTGGGGAGCCGGATCGGCGGCCAACCACGACTTCGACGTCGAGGTGCGCGGGCCCGCCGTCGCCAACCTGGAACGCGTCTTCGCACGCGACCTGGTGACCTGCGGACGCCCCCACGTGGTGCCGCCGCGGGTCGCCGACCCGTCGATCCTCGTCGCGGCGACGCTTCCCGGTGCTGAGATCCTCCCCATGGTGCTGGGAGTCATCGCCGGCGCGAGGCGCACGCTCGATGTCGCCATGTACACACTGACCGACGCGGCGGTGGTGCAGGCGATGGAGGCGGTCCTCGCCCGTGGCGTGGCGGTGAGGGTGCTGCTCGATCCCAGCGAGCGGCCCAGCGATCCGTCCGCTGCGTCTCTGCGCGCCCACGGGGTGGCCGTCCGTCTCTATCGAAGCAGCGGCGAAAAGCTCCATGCCAAGGCCGCGATCGCCGACGGCGCCACGGTGGTGCTGGGCAGCGCCAACTGGACGGTCAGCGGCTTCGAGCACAACCACGAGCTGGACGTGACCATTCCCCACAACGTGGCCGTGGCTGCCGCGTTTGAGCAGCAGTTCGACAGCGATTGGTCGGCAAGCGCCTGATCAGGCGGGGGTGGGCTCGCCGGCACGGCGCCGTTCACGGTATGCCTTCGCCTTGGCCCGGCTGCCGCAGCTACGCATGCTGCACCAGGCCCCGCAACCGTTCTTGGAGTTGTCGTAGAACGCCCACTGACAGTCGGCCGCCCGGCACACCTTGAGACGGCGAAAACTGCCGTCGACGGTGCTCTCCACGAGCGCGGTGAGGATCGAGGCGAGGAATCCGTCCACGCCGCGCGACGTCGCAGCGAGGCGGACGCCCTCGGCGCCGACCACGGGGTGCACCGACGCCGCGTCGAGGAGCTTGCTCAGTCGCGCCGCGGCGGCCTGCGGAAGCGGCAGACCGCAGTTCACGCCGAGCAGGATGCGCAGGTTCTCGCGGGTGTCGACGATGCGCCGTCGCTGCCCCTCGTCGGGCGTGAACTCGAGCTCGTGAGCGCGCAGCCAGGTGACCGACTTGTCGATGTCGGCGAGCTCGTCCCACCCCCCTGGAAGCTCGGCGCTGTTGACGAAATCCTGGACGAGGGCCAGGCCGCGAGGGGCTGGTTCTCGTTCTGCTGCAGGGTCGGCCATGGTCGGGAATCCTCGATAATCGTAACCGTCGAACAGACTTGACAGGTGACGTCGCTGGCGTCTATCCTATAACCAGTGTACCAGCTTCGTTGGTGATGAGGAGAAGGTCAAGATGATGAACGGGGACCAGCTGTACGAGCTGGCACAGATCCGCGAGCAGGAGTTCATGCTCGAGGCCACGCTGCGCCGCGCCAACCGCCAGCGCAGCCGCAGCCGCACCATCGGCCTGGTCGCGGGAGCCGCCCGGCGCCTGCGCCGCCACGGTGACTCCAACCAGGCCTGAGCCCGTTCTCCGCGGCCCCGGGCTGTCACCCGCCGCCGTTGATCCCGCCGGCGACCGTGCGCGCGCTTCGGACAAGGGTGCGCCCGGTCATCGGCTCAGGGATTGGGATGCCCATCGCCTCGAGCACGGTCGGGGCCACGTCCTCGAGGCCCCCTCCGCCGCGCAGCGCCGCAGCGTCGGTGCCGCAGAGGATCACTGGCACCTGACTGGTGGTGTGTGCGGTCAGCGGTGAGCCATCTCGGGGGTCCACCTCGTGCTCCGCGTTGCCGTGGTCCGCGGTGACCAGCAGCGCTCCAGAGGCGTCGAGCACGGCCCGCCCGATGCGGTCGAGGCAGGCGTCGACGACCTCCACAGCCTCGACCGTTGCGTCGAAATCCCCGGTGTGCCCGACCATGTCGGGGTTGGCGAAGTTGACCACGATGAGCGCGTCGTCGCCGCGTTCGACGTGCTCCACCACCGCGTCGGTCACCTCCCGCGCGCTCATCGCCGGGATGGTGTCGTAGGTTGCAACACGGGGCGACGCCACCAGCAGCCGGTCCTCGTTGCGAAAGGGCTGCTCACGACCGCCGTTGATGAAGTAGGTGACGTGCGCGTACTTCTCCGTCTCCGCCACATGGAACTGACCAAGCCCGGCGGCGCACACCTCTTCGGCGAGCGTGTGGCTGACATCCTGGCGCGGAAAGGCGACGTCGGCAGGAAGGTCGCGTGAGTACTCGGTGAAGGTGACAAAGCAGAGTCCCTGCAGGACACGTGAGCGCGCGAAGCCCGTGAATTCCCGGTCGACCAGCGCCTGGCTGAGCTGGCGCGCACGGTCGGCGCGGAAGTTGAAGAACACCACCGAGTCCCCGTCGGCGATGACCACGCGCTCGCGTCCCGGCGGCACGATCGACACCGGCGGGAGGAATTCGTCGGTGGTGCCGAGCTTGTACTGCTCCTCGATGTAGGCAACCGGGTCGGGGGCGGCGGACTCAGCGCTGCCGAGCAGCTGGTCGTAGGCACGCTGCGTCCGCTCCCAGCGGGTGTCGCGATCCATGGCGTAGTACCGACCGGTGACGCTGGCCACCTCGCCACACCCGGTGGTGTGGAGATCGTCGACGAATCTCCGCATGAAGGCGGCGGCGCTCGTCGGCGGTTCGTCACGTCCATCGGTGAAGGCATGGAAGTAGACGCGTTCCAGGCCACGCCGGCGGGCCAGCTCGGCGAGAGCTGTGCCGTGCGCCTGCTCGCTGTGCACGCCGCCGGACGACACCAACCCCAGGCAGTGCAACGAGGTGCCGCGTTGCTTCGCGGTGTCGACGGCCAAGCACAGCGCCGGGTTCTCGAAGAAGCTGCCGTCGCGGATTGCCCGGGTGATGCGCGTCAGTGGCTGGTGGATGACCCTCCCGGCGCCGATGGTGAGGTGACCGACCTCCGAGTTGCCCTGCTGTCCCTCCGGGAGTCCGACCGCCTCGCCGCTGGCCGCCACCGTCGTCCACGGCCAATCCCGCTTGAGCCGGTCCATGGTTGGCGTGGAGGCCGCCGCGATCGCATTGCCGAAGGTGTCGTCCGAACAGCCCCAGCCGTCGAGAATGGCGAGGACGAGCGGTCGCGCCTGCCTCACCGGCCACTGCCGGCGGCTGCGGCCGCAGCAACGATGGTTGCGAAGGCGTCAGGGTCCAGGCTGGCGCCGCCGATCAGCCCTCCGTCGATCCCGTGCCGGCTGAACAGCTCGTGCGCATTGCCGGCGCTGACGCTGCCGCCGTAGAGAACCCGCGGTGCTTCTCCGTCGGTGCGTTGCGCAACCTGCTCGCGGATGTGCGCGCACACCTCCTCCGCCTGGTCGGGGGTCGCGGTCCGGCCGGTGCCGATCGCCCACACGGGCTCGTACGCGACCACCCACGAGGTGGTCGGCGGCGGGGCGGCGACGGCGGCCAGCACAGCGTCCAGCTGGCGGTCGACAACGGCGAAGGTCCTGCCCTCGTCTCGCTGCTTGTCGGTCTCGCCGACCGCGACGATGACCCGCAAGCCGTGACGCAGGCCCGCCGCGAACTTGCGTCCCGTCTGCTCGTCGGTCTCACCGAAGCGGTGGCGCCGCTCGGAGTGCCCGACCAGGACGAGGTCGCAGAGGCCGGCCAGCATCGCGGCGGACACCTCGCCCGTGTACGCGCCCGCGTCCTCCCAGAACACGTCCTGCGCGCCGAGCAGCAACCGGCTCTCGCCGAGCGCCTGGCGCACCGCCGTGAGGTGCGGGAATGGCGGCAACAGCGCGACCTCCACCGCCGTCTGCGCCGCGCAGCGCTCGGTGATCGCGATGGCCAGGTCGACGCCCTGCGCGATCGTGGTGTTCATCTTCCAATTGCCGGCGACCATGGGCTGGCGCGACCAGCGGCTCACCCGGGCACGGCCTCGCGGTCGCGCAGCGCGGCCACCCCAGGAAGCGTCCTGCCCTCGAGGAATTCGAGGGTGGCGCCGCCGCCCGTGCTGATGAAATCAATCCTGTCTGCAACCCCCGCGTCCTCGACGGCGGCGCCGAGGTCGCCACCGCCGACGACGCTGAAGGCGGGGCTCTCGCCGAGCGCGCGAGCAACCTCGCGGGTGCCGTGAGCGAAGGCGTCGACCTCGTAGATGCCCAGTGGGCCGTTCCAGACCACGGTGCCGGCCTCGCGAAAGGAAGCCGTGATCGCGACACGAGACTTCGGGCCGATGTCGACCACCATGCGATCATCGGGGATCGCGTCCCACGCCACCGTCTGCGTCGTGGCCCCTGCGGTGGCGGCATCGGCGACGACCACGTCGACGGGAAGAACCAGCGTCCGGCCCGCGGTCGAGGTCAGCACATCGTGCGCCACCGCCACCTGGTCCTCCTCGACCAGCGAACGGCCCGTCGTCCTTCCCTGGGCACGGTAGAAGGTGCAGGCCATCGCACCGCCGACGTGGAGCGCGTCGACGCGGGCCAGCAGGTGGGTCAGGACGCCGAGCTTGGTGGAGATCTTGGCTCCGCCGAGGATGGCCACCAGCGGTCGTTTCGGCTTGTCGAGGACTGAGCCGAGCACCTCGAGCTCGCGCGCCATCAGCCGGCCGGCAACCGCGGGGAGGTGGTGGGCGACGCCCTCCGTCGAGGCGTGGGCCCGATGAGCCGCCCCGAAGTCGTCATTGACGAAGACGTCGGCGAGGGCGGCGAGCCCTGCCGCCAGGTCGTCATCGTTCTTCTCCACGCCGGGCTCGAACCGAACGTTCTCCAGCATGCCGACCTCGCCGTTGCGCAGGCCATCGACGAGGGCGCGCGCCGACGGGCCGACGACGTCATCCGCCACCGCCACCTCCGCGTGGAGGAGCTCACCGAGGCGACCCGCGACCGGGCGGACGCTGAGCGCCGCATCGGGGACCCCTCCGGGCCGGCCGAGGTGGGTGGCGATGACGATCCGCGCACCGCGCGCACGCAGGCCGGCGATGGTCGGCAGCGCGGCGCGGATGCGGGCGTCGTCGCAGATCTTCCCGTCGCGCAGCGGCACGTTGAAATCGACGCGCAGCAGCACCCGCTTGCCGGCGACGTCGATGTCGTCGATGGTCGCCTTGCTCATCGCGCCGGGGTCAGAGCCGGCCCGCGATATGCTCGGCGAGGTCGACGACGCGGCACGAATAGCCCCACTCGTTGTCGTACCAGGAGAGCACCTTGACCATGGTGTCGCCGATGACCATGGTCGATGGCGCATCGACTGTCGAGGAGTGGCTGTCGTGAAGGAAGTCGATGGAGACCAGGAGCTCCTCCGAGACGGCAAGAATGCCGTTGAGCGAGCCGTCCGCCGCCTCGCGGAACTCGCCGTTGACGTCGTCGACGGTGACCGATTTGCCGAGCGTGACGGTCAGGTCGACGAGGCTGACGTCGCTGACCGGGACCCGCAGCGACGCACCATGGAACTTGCCCTTGAGCTCGGGCATGACCAGGGCCATCGCCTTGGCGGCACCGGTCGAGGTCGGGATGATCGAGAGTCCCGCAGCCCGGGCGCGGCGCAGGTCCTTGTGCGGGCCATCGAGGATCATCTGGTCGGTGGTATAGGCATGGACAGTGGTCATCAGACCGCTCTCGATGCCGAAGCTCTCGCTGAGCACCTTGGCCACCGGCGCCAGGCAGTTGGTGGTACAGGACGCGTTGCTGATCACATGGTGCTCGGCAGGGTTGTAGGCGGTGTGGTTGACGCCCATGCAGACGGTGATGTCCTCGTTGATTGCCGGCGCCGAGATGATCACCTTGCGCGCGCCGGCATCGATGTGGGCGCGCGCCTTGGCGCCGTCGGTGAAGAAACCGGTCGACTCGATGACGATGTCGACACCGAGGTCACCCCACTGGAGCCGCTGCGGATCCCGCTCGGCGAGCACGGCCAACCGGGTTCCGTCGACGGTGATGTGGTCGCCGTCTGCGCTCACCGCACCCGGGAACCGACCCAGGATCGAGTCGTACTTCAGGAGGTGCGCCAGCGTGGCGGCGTCGGTGAGGTCGTTGACGGCGACGATCTCGAGCTGTGAGTTGCGTTCGCGGGCTGCCCGGTACACGTTGCGACCGATCCGGCCAAAGCCGTTGATGCCAACCTTGACAGCCATGCGCAATTCTCTCCTCTCCTGACCCTGACCTGGTCACTGTGACCGAAGGCCTCACCGACAGTACCACCGGGATCCGCGCCGCTGTCCCTGTGTTCAGAACTGCGCGGCCGCCACCAATCGGTGCAGGCGCCCGGCCATCGCGGGGCGGCTGATCGCCGCGGCCTCGGCAAGGCTGGACAGCGAGGCCTCGGGGTGCGTGCGGCGCAGCAGCGCAGCCGCGCGGAGAGCGGGCGGCAGAGCTTCCCAGCGAGTCGGGTCGGCGCTCAGCCGGGCGATCGCCTCGAGCTGGCGGACCGCGGCGTCCACGGTGCGACGAAGGTTGGCCGTCTCGGCGTTGAGCGTGCGGTTGACGCCGGCGCGAATGTCGCGAACCACCCGCCCCTCCTCGTAGGCGAGCCGCCCACCCTGGGCGCCGATCGAGCTGAGCGCAGCCCCGACGCCGGCCGCGGAGCGCACCGTCACCAGCGGACGCCGGCGCCGCATCGTGACCGTGGCAGGCACCTCGAGCGCGGCGAAGTCGGCCGCCAAACGGGCAGCCGCCTGCCGGTCGCGCGCCGGGATCTCGAGGTGAGGAGGCCGGCCCGGCCGGCTCACGGATCCAAGAGCGAGGAAGGCCCCGCGCAGCCTGCTCCGGCGGCAGCAGTTGCCCTCACCGGCTCGCGGGCGGCCGGCCGGAAGCTCGACCCGGTAGCGAACCCGCCGGGCGGTGCGCACCCGGATGGCGTGACCGCCACTTGTGTCAGCGTGGAGGACCGCGACCGCGCACCGGGCGGCGACCGCACGCGGGGTCTCGATGGTCGTTGCACCGGCCGCTGCGTCCCCGGTGAGGCTCATCCCCTCGAGGAGGGCGGCGCGGCAGTGGGGCAGCGGCGGCAGGTGGGGGGCCAATTCGGCGACGACGCTCTCGGTGAACGAGCCGCCCTTGATCGGCACAGCCGTGTCAGCGCGGGTCGGGGCGGCGCACGTCGCGGTGACGGACGTCGACGTCGACGTCCCCACCGCCCAGCCGTGCGGCGAGCTCGGTGGCGATGACCACTGAGCGATGACGCCCTCCAGTGCAACCCACCGCGACGTGCAGGGCACTGCGGCCGCGCCGCCGCGCGGCCTCGATGACCCAGGTCAGCAGTCCAGCGCTGCGTTCGACCAGCTCTCGCGACTCATCATGCCGCAGCACGTAGTCGCGCACCGGCTTGTCGAGACCGGTGAGGGGGCGGAGCTCCGGCTCCCAGAATGGGTTGGGGAGG
>JANWHI010000010.1 GCA_025450495.1 Candidatus Dormiibacter sp.
GGCTGCGCCGAGTGGGTCTCCGTGCGGCTGCGGATGCTCCCTGCGCGACGCCGCCGTCTCCTCTCTGGTAGTTGCTCGCACGCAACTGGTGCGCCTCGCGCCGGTTGCTCACGCCACTGACGCAGCTGGGGAGGTAAACACCCCAGCCGGCAGAGGGGATGGCAGCGTCACGTAGAGAGCATCCGCAGCAGCGAGGAGATCCACTCGGCGAAGCCGAGTTCGCTCCGAAGCGTCCGCGAGGCCAGCGACCGGAGCGATGCTGCCATCCCCTCTGCCGACGGACGACCCTTACCGCACCTGTTCCAGGAGCCTGGTGATGAACGGGCGGTTGGCGATCTCCGGGTGCGGGACGGTCAGCTGCCCGTCGGCGTATTCGACGTCGCCGTGTTCGCCGAGGAGGAGGATGTCGACGTCGGCCCGCCGCGGGCCCCAGTGGTAGGTCTCGTGGCGGCCGGCGGCGAGCTCTGCGGCCCGGGTGTGTTCCAGCCAGCGCTGCGGAGACCAGGGTACGGTCGCGGACAGTTTCAGCACCTGGTTGTGGAAATCGCCCTGGCCGGTGACGCCGATGGGGCGGGTGAGGATCTCGCTCGATGCCGCCTCGATGCGCACGCCGTCGGTGGCCAGGAGCTCGCGCAGGCGGGCCAGGGCCTGGCCGCGGTTGCCAAGGTTGCTGCCCAGCGCGACCCAGGCGACCTGGGTGCTCACCCGGTGGGGCCCGGCGGCGGCAGCGCGTTGACCTCGGGCGGCGTGCCGTGCACCACGGCGTCCGCCATGCGCACCGCGCGCACCGCCTGCGCGATGTCGTGGACTCGAACCGCGCTGACGCCGGCGGCGATGCCGAGCGCCAGCAGCGCCAGCGTGCCCTCGATGCGGTCGGACGGCGCGGCGCCACCACTGACGACCCCGATCGTGGACTTGCGCGACACCCCGAGGAGGATGGGCCGGCCGAGCGCGCGAAGCTCGCCCAGGCGGCGCATCAGCTCGAGGTTCTGAGCCGGCGTCTTGGCGAAACCGAACCCCGGGTCGACGATCACCCGGTCGGCGGTGACCCCGGCGGCGTGCGCGATGCGCAGCGACTCGCGCAGCGAGAGGCAGATGTCCTCCATCAGGTCGCCGTACGTGGTGCCGCGCTGGTTGTGCATGGCGATCACCCCGACGTGGGGGTGCGCTGCGATCACATCGGCCATCTCGGGGTCGCCGCGCAGACCCCAGACGTCGTTGACGATGACGGCGCCGTCGGCGATGGCGCGCCGCGCCACCTCGGTTTTGCGCGTGTCGATGCTCACCGGCACCTCGACGGCGGCGCACACCGCGCGCAGCGCTGGCAGCACGCGGGCAAGCTCCTCGCCGGCATCGATGGGCTGCGAGTTGGGTCGCGTGCTCTCGCCACCGACGTCGATGAGGTCGACGCCGGAGTCGACGAACCCGCGCACGCGCTCGACCACCGCGGCGACGTCGTCGTGGATGGCATCGCCGGCGAACGAGTCAGGGGTGACGTTGATGACGCCCATCACCAACGTGCGCGTACGAAAGTCGAGCGTGCGCTCACCGGCACGCAGCGACGGTGGCCGCGATCCGTGCGCGACCAGGGCGTCGCCGATCGCCTCCCCGACCGATTGCGCCGACCCGCTCCACGCAGCCAGCGCGGCGGGCAGCTCCCCCATGGCCATCAGCGGCGCCAGCAGCAGCGCATGGGTGCCGTCGGCATCGGTGAGAACTGTGCCGCCGCGCTCGCCAAGCGTGCGCTCGAGGATCCGGGCCTGGTCGGGTGACAGACCCTGCACCGCCAGTGCCTCGACGCTGCCGTGTCTCGCCAGGGCGCTGAGCCGGTCGGTGGGCAGGCCGAGGCGGAGCACTGTGTCGCGCAACACCGACTCGGGACCGGGGAGCAGCGGACGGACGTTGTAGCGCGCCGCCGTTGCGGCGTCGGTCACCGCTCCGCTTGTGTTGGCGGCAGGTCGGCGGGCTGCAGCTCGCCGACGGCCTCGCGCTTGGGCACCATCACGCTCCGCTTGAAGATGCACACCCGCTCGCCATGCTGGTTGAACGCACGGGTCTCGACGGTGACCACGCCGCGATCCGGCTTGCTCGACGACTCGCGCTTGCCGAGGATGGTCGTCTCCGCGTAGATGGTGTCACCGTGGAAGGTGGGGTTCTCGTGCTTGAGCGATTCCACCTCGAGGTTGGCGATCGCCTTGCCGCTGATGTCGGCGACGCTCATGCCCAGCGCCAGGCTGTACACCAGGTTGCCCACCACCACGTTGCGCTTGAACTGCGTCCGCGTCTCTGCGTAATGCGCGTCCGTGTGCAGCGGATGGTGGTTCATGGTCAGCAGGCAGAACAGGTGATCGTCGTACTCGGTTATGGTCTTGCCCGGCCAGTGCTTGTAGGTCGCGCCGACCTCGAACTCCTCGTAGTACCGCCCGAACTGCACGCCCGCTCCTCCGAACCTTGCGTCAGGTGCGAACTGTAGTGCACGGGGTACGTGAAGCCGTCCAGCCTTCTGTCACGCCCGCTCCCGGCTACTTCTCGGCTGAGCCTCAGCGCTTCACGCTGTTCCCGACGTTGTCCGCCATATCCTGGACCTTGTCGCCGACCTTCGAGCCTGCGTCCTTGACGTCGCCCGCGGCGTGCTGGGCTTTGCCCTTGCCCTTGAGCTCCTTGTCGTCCGTCAGATCGCCGGCGGCCTCTTTGATTCGGCCGGTTGCCTTGTCGACCTCTCCACCCATGGGTGTGCCCTCCAGAACGTGACCGCTTGCCATGAGAGTAGGCCGGGTGTACCGCCCGGCGGAGGCTGGCGGGCGCTACGCTCAGCGCAGTGTCAGCACTGGCGTTGCCTGCGGCCGGGAAGGGAGTGATCGTCCACGCCGACGCGGGCGCGTTGCTCGCCGCGTTGCCGGACGGGTGTGCGGGGCTGGTGTACGCGGATCCGCCGTTCAACAGTGGCAGCCGCAGGGACGGTTTCCGGCTGCGCACGGAGCGCGCGACCGACGGTGACCGCCGCGGCTTCGCGGGGGCCACCTACCGCAGCGCGCGCACTGACGTCGCCTCGTTCGCCGACAGCTTCGACGACTACCTGGGCTGGCTGCGGCCGCTGCTGGTCGCCAGCCGTCGCGTGCTCGCCGGGCACGGGACGTTGTACCTTCACGTGGATCCCCGCGAATCGCATTACTGCAAGGTGCTGCTCGACGAGGTGTTCAGCCGCGACTGCTTCGTCAACGAGGTGATCTGGGCGTACGACTTCGGCGCACGGACGACCACGCGGTGGCCGGCCAAGCACGACGTCATCCTCGTCTACGCGCGCGTCGCCGGTGCCCAGCACTTCGACCTCGCGCAGGTCGATCGCGTGCCGTACATGGCGCCGGGGTTGCAGACGCCCGAGCGCGTCGCCCGCGGCAAGACTCCGACCGACGTGTGGTGGCACACCATCGTGCCCACCAACTCGCGCGAACGCACTGGCTATCCGACGCAGAAACCGCTGGGGATCCTGCGCCGGATCGTGGCGGCGTCCTCGCGTCCCGACGACCTCGTGGTCGACTGGTGCGCCGGCAGCGGTACCACCGCCGTCGCGGCGCGGGAACTGGGGCGGCGCTTCATCGGCGGTGACAGCAGCGCGGACGCGGTCCGCATCATGCGTGAACGCCTCGGCGAGGCCACGCCTGTGCTCGAGTTGGAGGGGACCGAGGAGCCCGCGGGTTAGGCTCGCCGCCGCCTCATCTCGTGGTGCGGTAGCGGAGGTGAACCACGCCGTTGGCGAAGCGGTGCGCGTTCAACAGCTCCAGGCCCATGCGAACGTTGTCGGGCAGAGACTGGTTGCCGCCTCCCACCACGACGGGGACAACGAAGAGTTGCAACTCGTCGACCAATCCGGCGCTGATGGCCTCGGCGGCGAGGTGGGCACCGCCGACGGTGATGTCGCGTGACGCCGCCGATTTGAGCCGACGGATGGCGTCGGGGTCGAACTCTCGCTCGATCCGAGTGCGGGCGCTGGCGACTGCGCCGAGCGTCGTGGAGTAGACGACCTTGTCGGCCGCTTGCCAGATGGTCGCGAAGTCCTGGCCGAAGGAGGGCTGGTCCGCAAGGGTGTGCGCAGTCTCCCAGTAGACCATCGTCTCGTACATCCGGCGCCCGTAGAGGTAGGTGCCGATCGGCCGCTCCAGGTCGTTGATGAAGCGGTGCACCTCCTCACTCGGCTCGGCCCAGTCGAAGTTGCCGTCCTCGTCGGCCACGTAGCCGTCAAGAGAGGTGATCGCCGAATAGATCAGCTGCGCGATGTCGAGCGCTCGTTGGCAGCGGCGCTGCGCGCCAGCGCGACGATGGCGTCGACCACCTCCGGCCAGACGCGCTCAGGAAGGTTGTGACCCATCTCCGCGATCATCATCAGTCGCGCGTGGGGCAGGGCGGCGGCGGTCTGCCGCCCGTTGTCCGGTGGCACCAGTGGATCCTGCTCCCCATGGATGACCAGCGACGGGATGGTCAGACCGCCGAGCGCCGGAGCGCGGTCGGGCGCCGCCAGGATGGCGACGAGCTGGCGGAGCGCGCCATCAGGGTGGAAGGAGCGGTCCACGGCGCGCTCGGCCTGGCGGCGCCCACGCTCCTCGTCGAAGGGCAGGCCGGCGCCGTTGATCAGCCTGCGGTTGGCCAGCGAGTTCTCCACTCTCTCCGCGCGGGTCGGGCCGGGCGGCAGCATCAACGCCGCCGCCACCTCGGGCTCGGCCTGCACGACGTCGGGGCCGCCGACTGTGGACATGATCGAGGTGAGGCTGAGGACGCGTTCTCGGTGATTGATGGCGATCAGCTGGGCGATCATCCCGCCCATCGAGACCCCGACGATGTGGGCCTCTGCCACACCGAGGACGTCGAGCAGACCCACCGCATCGTCAGCCATGTCGTCGAGCGTGTAAAGCGCCGGGGCCGTGCCCATCATCGCGCCGAGAAGGTCGGGGATGCCGAGATGGTCGAGCTTGCTGGAGAGACCGACGTCGCGATTGTCGAACCGGGTCACCCAGAAACCCCGGTCGGCGATCAGCTGGCAGACGGCGTCGTCCCACTCGATCATCTGGTACGACAGGCCCATCACCAGCAGCAGCGGCGTGCTCGCCGGGTCGCCGAAGCTGTCGTACTCCAGCTCCAGCCCGTTGACGGCCGCGCGCGGCACGTCAGTAATCACCAAAGGTGTCGGAGTCGAGCTGCTCGAGGAACGCGGTCGCTGTTCTGCGCAGCTCCGGCGAGGAGGTGGGGTCGGCCACGATCATCTCGGCCATCCGATGCGCGTTGGTGAGCAACTCCGCAACCATGTCGGCATCCTCGTCGGCGAAGCCGCCCGACGCGACGAACCGCAGCACCCGGTCGAGGTTGCGCTTGGTGTCTGCCATGGTCGCGCGACTCTAATCGCGCGCGCGGCCGGCGCACGCCGTTCGGGCAGGGCTGGCGGGCACAATTGCCTGCTGTGGCAGGTCCCATCGCTCTGGTTGGCAGCGGTGAGTTCACGCGGGCCACGGAGGATGTCGACAGGGCGCTCCTCGACGGGAGGGCGAGCCGCGTCGTGTACCTGCCGACCGCGGCGGCGCTGGAGGGCGAGCAGCGGATCAACTACTGGGTGGAGCTCGGGCGCGCCCACTACGCACGGTTGGGCGTCGATGCCACGCCGCTGATGGTCCTGGATCGCACCGATGCCGACCGTGCCGAGCTCGCCGCGCAGGTCGAGGGCGCCGGGCTGGTCTACCTCTCGGGCGGCAACCCCACCTTCCTCGCCACCTCGCTGGTGGGGACGCGCGTCGGCGACGCGATCAAGGATGCGTGGCTGCAGGGCGGCGCGGTCGCCGGTTGTTCCGCGGGGGCGATCGCACTCACGCAGACGGTGCCGGACATCCGCCACCGCCGCGGCACCTCTGTCCCCGGCCTCGGCCTGGTGCCTGGCGTGATCGTCATGCCGCATTTCGACCAGATCGAACGCTGGTTGCCCGGCGCCATCCAGTGGGCGCTCGAGGCCACGCCACCGGGTGTGCACCTCGTCGGCGTCGACGAGGACACCGCCATCGTCGGCGGCCCATTGCAATGGCGGGTGATGGGCCGTGGCCATGCCTGGGTGCTGACCGCCATGGGCGAGCACACCAGCTACGGGGCCGGCGAGGTGCTGTCGCTCGGCTGACCCGGCGGCGACGCTCACACCTTGTGCCTCTCCAGGAGACCTCGCGCGATGATCAGCTTCTGGATCTCGTTGGTGCCCTCTCCGATCATCAGCAGCGGTGCATCACGGTAGAGGCGTTCCACCTGGTACTCCTTGGAGTATCCGTACCCGCCGTGAATGCGCATCGCCTCGACGACGCACTCGAAGCAGGTCTCTGTGGCGAACAGCTTGGCCATCCCGCATTCGACGTCGGCGCGTTCGCCCGCATCCTTCTTCTGCGCTGCCATCTGGGTCATCAGGCGAGCCGCGGTGATCTTGGTGGCCATGTCGGCAAGCTTCAACTGGATGGCCTGGTGCTGGGCGATCGGCACCCCGAAGGCGTGGCGCTGCTGCGCGTACTCGATGGACAGCTCGAACGCTCTCTGGGCGACGCCGAC
>JANWHI010000011.1 GCA_025450495.1 Candidatus Dormiibacter sp.
AAGCGTCGCCGCGGCGGAGCAGGCCGGGCCGGAGGATGGCGTCGCCGACGTACAGCCCAGTGGCACCCGCGATCACGATGATGCTCAGCTCGAGCACACCGTGGGGCACGATCAGCGACCAGAAGGCGAGGTCATAGCCACCCTGGTGCACCGCCGCGGCGATGGTGCCGAGCATCCACCCGTTGGCAGCGAGGATGAACGCGGTGGGCACACCCGCCAGCGCCCCACCGAGGAAGCAGACGGCGGCCACCTTGATGTTGTTGGTGATGATCACGGTGCCGAGCAACGGTGCATTCGGCAGGCTGTTGACCTGGCCGCGGGCGAGCTGGTCGAAGCCCGAGGCGGGGATGAGCGAGGTGCGCAGGTCGGGGCGGAGGTCCACCGCCAGCCACCCGGCGATCGCCCCGCCGGCCAGCAGGGCGAGGCTCACCAGGACGTAGGGTCGGCGCGCCCTGAAGGTGCGCGGGATGCCGAGCAGGAAGCCGCGCACGAGGTCGTGCGCGTGCACCGGCGGCGACCGGAACAGCATCGGGTGGGCGCGGGCGCAGAGGTTGTTGAGGAAGACTGTGATGTCCTGGTCGGGGAAGTCGCGGCGGGCGAGGGCGAGGTCGCTGGCGGCGTCGCGGTACAGCGCCCCGAAGCGCTCGAGCTGGGACGCCGGGACGTCGCGGAGCCGGCCTCGGCGGCTGTGCCGGAGCAGGGTCTCGAGCTCCTGCCAGCGCTCCCGGCGGTCGGCGATGAAGGAATCGACGGTCATCGCGAGGCCCGGGCGCTGAGCTGGAGGTAGAGGCGCTCGAGGAAGAGCTCCGGCGGCCACTGCCTCTCCGGGGCGCTCGCCGGCACCTGCATGCGGTCGAGCAGCCGGGTGCTCATGTCGCCGGCCAGCCGCGCTCGCAGCGGGGGCGCCAGGCCGGGGCGGCTCAGGAAGGTGTGGACCGCCGCCAGCTCGCGGTCACCGAGACGGTCGACACCATCGATGGCCGGGCCGGCATCGGGGGTGCGAACCAGCAGTGGTGGCGGCGCCACCACCGCCGCGAAGGACTGGGTGGGGCGCACCCGGACCACCACGGTGCCGGCCAGGAAGTCACCGATGCGCCGCGAGTGCCGGTTGCAGAACATCACCACGACGCCGGCTCCGAGGAGCACGTCAACCAGGCGCGCGACGTTGCGGATGAAGAGCTGACCGGCGGTGGCCGCAGCGCCGGAGATGTCGAGCACCTGCAGATGACCCGCCGACTTGCCCGGGGTGCGGCCCCCGGTGACCATCTCGCACACCGTGAAGTAGCCCACGTACACGAGCAGCGCGACGCCGCCGATGGCGAGGGCGGCGACCGCCGCGTTGGCGGAGCTGCCGGCACCGGTGGCGCCGGCCAGGCCGACGCTGACCGCGAGGTTGACCACGCCCACGATCAGCGTGTCGATGATCTGGGCGATGGTGCGGCTGCCCAGGCCGGCGACGTCGTAACCGATGCCGACGTTGTCCGACGTGCTGACCCTGAGCGTGTCGTGATGTGCGCCACTCACGCTGGCATCCTTGCACAGCCGCGAACCCCGGGCGGCCACGGCCGTGCGCCACCGCCGTTACCATGCCGCTGTCCCAACCCGCGACGAGAGGAGGCAGGCATGGCGGAGGTGAAGGCGGAGCTCGTCGGCAACCTCTGGAAGATCGTCACCCAGGTGGGTCAGCAGGTCGAGGAGGACGACACGCTGATGATCCTCGAGTCGATGAAGATGGAGATCCCGATCACCTCGCCAGTCACCGGGATCGTCAAGGAGATCCTCGTCGCCGAGGGGGACGTCGTCCAAGAGGGCCAGACGGTCGCCATCGTGGGGTGACTGCGAGCGTCAGCGGCGGGGGAGCGAACGCGTGGCGTCCGGCTCCCCCGCCTTTGGCTGCTCAGGGATTGGTCAGTGCTGGTGGCCGCGGTCTGCGGTGACGGTGGCCGTGTAGATCTCCTCGTCGTTGGCCTGCAGGCCGTTGGGCTCTGTCGCGGTGCAGAGCGCCGGTGGGTTGCCCGGACCGGTGGCACTGCCGGGGCAGACGAAGAGGTCGATGTTGCGCGTGTCCGACCAGATCGGATGGATGTCGTTGACGGCGGTCAGGCCGACGTAGTCGCCGTAGAACTGGCCACCCTTGGGGCCCTCGAACTGTGTCGGTGCCGGCATCGAGCTGCTGGTGACACGCTGCTGGCCGAAGCGCGCCAGGTTCTCGCTGGTCGAGAGGCTGAAGTCGGAGGAGCCGTTGAACTCGTCCTTGCCGTACTGGCGGTCGTAGTAGTCGACGGCAAACGTGCCGTTCTTGGTGAAGGCGGTCCACTGCCAGTACTGGTCGGTCCCGTTCTGGTTCTCACCCTGGGTGACCAGGGTCTCGGTACGGGGAGCGGTGGTGGTACCGGTGAAGGTCGCGCCGCCGTCTTTCGACACGCTCACCAGGATCTTGTTGTTGCACGCTCCGGCCGTCTTGACGCCGGTGTACGTGTCCTGCCCATCAGCCGCGAACCCCGTCGGGACGCATCCGTTGCTCTCGTTGGAGTCCTTGTTGATGTACGAGCCGAACGTCACCACCACCTGGTTGGCGTTGGTCGGGTTGACCTGGCCCGAGGAGTAGTTGGTGGCACGGAACACCGAGACAGTCGAGCTGCCCTTCTCGGGCACGCAGGCGCGGCCGTTGTCGGCCCCAGCGCCCTGGTAGGTGTTGCAGTCGGGAAGGTCGTAGTAGTCGCTCACCTTCACCGGAGCGCTGAAGGAGGCACCGCCGTCGGTGGACTTGGAGAGCAGGATCTGATTGCGGTTGTCAGCGCCGGTGACGGGGTTGTTGAAGTTGTTGTAGGTGACGTAGAGCGCACCGTCCCTGCCGGTGAAGGGCTGGGAGAACTGGTTCTCGTTGCAGGTACCGTTCGGGGTACCCGCCCCGTATGTGACCGTGCAGAGAGCGCTGGTGCTGCTGACCAGGACGCGGGGGCTGAAGGTCTGCCCGTAGTCGCTGGAGTGAGACTCGTAGATGTACGCGCTCCCGTCGGCGGCAAACTCGGTCCAAGTCACGTAGACGCGGTCACGGAAGGGGCTGCTCACGCTGTTGTCGACGGTCAGCAGCTCCTTGTCCTCGAATGGCGCGCCGGTGCCCGTCGGGTCGAAGCCGAATGTCACCTGGTGACCCGGGAAGTTCCACGACGCTCCGCCGTTGCCCGTCGACCGGAACACGGCAAAGGTGCTCGACTGGTCGGGGTTGTTGGTCAGGCCGCCGTCGCCGCGGTTGAACAGCTGGCACGCGAGGTAGGCGTTCCCCCTGGTGTCCCATGCCACCGAGGTGTCGCCGCCACCCTGCCAGTACTGGCGGGCGACGCCGCCGAAGCTGGTGCCGCGAGTGAAGCCGTTGGGCGTCGTCGCGTTGTTCCAGGTGCGACCGTTGTCGGTGGAGTACGAGGTACCGCAGGTACCGTCACCGCGCACGTAGTCGTTGTTGCTGGCCACCAGCTGGTTGGGCTGGAACGGGTTGGCGGCGATCGACGTCTCGTTGTTGGCCTGGCCGCGACCCTGCAGGTCGGCGTCAGTGATGTTCAGGCAGTTCACGTTGACCTTGACGTTGTCGCCCTTCCTGGCCGCGCACTGCCCGGAGCCCGAGGGGAAATCGTTGCCCAGCGAGCTGGAGCCGCCGCCACTGCCGCTGTAGGTGGCAGGGGTGCCATTGGGCGCGCCGTCGGTGCCGCCGCCATTGTCGCCGCCGCCGCCGCCGACCACCGCCGAGTGCGTGGACGACCCTGACGAGGGCCCGATGACGGCGTACAGAGCGCTCGAGATCAGCCGTTGCTGGATCTTGTTGAGGCTCTGGAAGCCATGCGCCTGCGCCTGGATGGGCCCGGTTCGCAGGGCCAGGGAGCCCGCCGCCAGTGCGCTGACCAGGAACACGAGGACCGCGATGCGTCGCTTCATTTGAGAAGCCCCTCCCATCAATCACGCCGAACAGAGCGTGCGAGAGACTAGCACTCACGGTTCCGGGCTTCAACCCCGGTGTCGCGCACGATCCCGGCGCGTGGCTAGACCGGCGGCACTCCGTGCTTGCGCCAGGGACGCTCGAGGTGCTTGGTCGCTGCGCTCTCCAGCGCGTTGCAGATCACCCGGCGGGTCTCGGCCGGGTCGATGATGTCGTCGACCATGGCCCAGCTCGCCGCCACGTAGGGGTCGATGGACTGGCGCACGGTCTCGACCAGCTTGGCCCGCTCGGCGACCGGGTCCTCGGCTGTGGCGATCTGCTTGGTGAAGATGAGGTCCACGGCGCCCTCGGGCCCCATCACCGAGATCTCAGCACCAGGCCAGGCCACGATGGTGTCGGGCTGGTAGCCGCGCCCGCACATCACGTAGTACCCGGCGCCGTACGCCTTGCGCAGCACCACCGTCACCTTGGGGACGGTGGCCTCGCTGACCGCGTAGAGCATCTTGGCGCCGTGGCGGATGATGCCCTGCCTCTCGACGTCGGGGCCGACGATGAAGCCGGGGACGTCCTGCAGGAAGAGCAGCGGCACGTTGAACGCGTCACAGAGCGTGACGAAGCGGGCCGCCTTGTCGGCGGCGTCGTTGTCGAGCGCGCCCCCCTTGTGCATCGGCTGGCTGGCCACGACGCCGCAGCTGCGGCCGTCGAAGCGCGCCAGGGCGGTGATGATGTTCCTCGCGAACGTCGGCTTGATCTCGAAGACATGGCCGTCATCCGCCAGCCGCCTGACCACCTTGCGCATGTCGTACGCCGCCCGCGGCGAGGTCGGCACCAGCTTGGCGAGGTCCTCGACGCGACGGTCGCGCGGGTCCTCGCCGGCGCGGCGCGGCGGGCTCTCGCCGTTGTGGGACGGAAGGAACGAGAGGAATTCGCGGACGGTGCTGATGCACTCGCGGTCGTCGGCCACCTCGATGTCGCCGACGCCGCTGACGTAGCAGTGCACCTGGCTGCCACCCATGTCGTGGTCGGTGGTCTCCTCGCCGGTGGCCGCCTTCACCAACCGCGCGCCGCCCAGTGACATGCTGCTGGTGTCCTTGACCATCGGCACGAAATCGGCAAGTCCCGGGATGTACGCGGTGCCCGCGGCGCAGGGCCCGAGCATCGCCGCCACCATGGGCACCACCCCGCTCATCTGCACCTGCTCGTAGAAGAGCGCGCCGCTGCCTGCGAAGGTGCTGCCCGCGGCCTCCTGGATGCGTGCCCCGGCGGAGTCCAGCAGCCACACCATCGGCAGCCGGTTGAGCAACGCCTTGCCGCGCAGGCGTGCCACCTTCTGCTCACCGATCATGCCCATCGACCCGGCCATCACCGTGAAGTCGTAGGCCGCGCAGTACACGCGCCGTCCGTCGACCAGGCCTTCGCCGGTGACCACCCCGTCGGCGGGGGTTCGATCCGGGTCCGTCTGCGCAACGTGCATCGAGTGCTGGTGCGCCA
>JANWHI010000012.1 GCA_025450495.1 Candidatus Dormiibacter sp.
CTCCATCTCCTTGACCGCCCAGCGCAGTGATGCGACCGCCGCCTCGGGCTCGACAACCACCGGGACGAGCAGGTGGGGCAGGTCCGCGAAGGTGCTCAGCTCCACCCGCTTGGGGTCGATGAGGATCATCTTCAGCTCCGCCGGGGTGGCCTGCAGGAGGAACCCGCCGAGGACGGCGTTGATGCACACCGACTTGCCGCTTCCCGTCGCCCCGGCGATGAGCAGGTGGGGCATCCGGGTCAGGTCGCCGGCCACCGGGTGGCCGCTGACGTCGGCGCCGAGCGCCACGGCCAGACGCGTGCGCGCGTCGGTGAAGGATGTCGACTGCACAACCTCTTTGAGCGCGACCAGCTGCGCAGCCTTGTTGGGCACCTCGATGCCGATCGCCGACTTGCCGGGGATGAACGGCTGGATGCGGATCGGCGCCGCGAGCGCCAGGGACAGGTCGGTCTGGTAGCCGACGACCTTGCGCACCGGGACACCCGCCGCCGGCTGCAGCTCGTACTGGGTGACGGTCGGCCCGACCGACTCGCCGATGATCCGCGTCTCGATGCCGAAGCTGCGCAGGGTCGACACGATCGTCTGCTTGTTGCGTTCGACCTCGGCATTGAGCCGTTCGCGCTTGCCGGCGACGGTGTCGAGCAGGTCGGCGGCGGGCAGCACCCACACCTTCTCCCCCTCTTCGGGGGGAGCGGCGTGGGCGATGATCACCTCGGGGATCGGACCGAGCGTCGGCTGAGCGGTGCCCTCGAACTCCCGGGTGAAGCCTTCCTCCGCGAGCGGCTCGACGTTGGCAAGCTCGGGCTCGGCGATGCCCGCGAAGGGGATCTCCAGCGCAACCTCGGTGGGCGCGATCGGGACAACCGGCGGGACGAACACCGGGGCCGCCGAGCCCTTCAGGTTGACGTCGAACCGTCCGCCGTCCCTGGCCTTTCGCAGCGGCTCAGCAGGCGCCGCGAGGTGTTCGCGGAGCCACGACGCGACGGGCGCCATGCGGAGGTCGATGGCCAGCACCAGCCCGAGCGAGGCCGCCACCAGCATGAGGACGCCGGACGCCGGGCCACCAAGGCGATCCGCGACCCCAGGACCGAGCCGGTTGCCGACCCAGCCGGCACTCCCCGGTGCCACCAGTCCGAGGAAGCCAAGGATTGCCAGCAGGGTGACCGCGGACCCGATGGCGGCGAGCAGCCCACCGCGCCACTCGTGGCGCTGCAGCAGACGGATGCCGGTGACCACCAGGCCGGCTGCGACCAGCCATGCCCCGGCGCCGAGCGTGGTGAAGAACCGGTCGTGCACAGGGCCGGCGATCGAGCCTCCACCGGGGATGAGCAGCAGCACCCCGAGCACCACGCCGGCCCCGACCAGGCCAACGCCACTCAGCTCACGACGCTGCTCGGGGGTGAGGATGGGGTCGTGACGGACGGGCGCGCGGCGGGGAGAACGCGCGGTGCGCGCCGGTGCGCGACGACGGGTTGCAGGGCGGGAACGGGTGGGGGCGCGTGGTGCCATGGTGGTGTGCAGCCTCGGCGTGGACGTGTGCGAGGACAGGGCTGCTCCCCGGGCCGTCCGGAGGCGCGTCGATCGTATCAGCAGCCCGTACGGTGTGCCGAACCGGCGTTCGCCGTCCTCAGAGCTCTCCGTGTCTCTAGACCTCGGTGATCACCGGCAGGATCATCGGGCGGCGCCGCGTCCGCGAGTACAGGAACTTGGACAGGCCCTCATGGATCGAGGCCTGCCAGACCGTCGAATCCGCGTTCGGGCTGAGGTTCTGCACCAGCGTGAGGGTGTGGGCGCGTGCCTCCTCGAAGAGGTTGTCGGAGGCGGTGTCCTCGATGAAGCCGCGCGACATCAGGTCGGGGCCGGCCACCACGGCACTGCTGCCCCGTTCGACGGTCAGCGCAACGATCACCACCCCGTCCTGGGCGAGCAGGCGGCGGTCGCGGAGAACGACGTCGCCTGCCTCGTCGATGCTCAGGCCGTCGACGTACACGTACCCTGCAGGAACCCGCGTCGGGCGGCGCCTGATGACGTCGCCGTCGATCTCGATGACGGTGCCGTTGTCGACGGGCAGGACGTGGTCGCGCGCAATCCCCACCGCCCGGGCCAGCTCCGCGTGGATGCTGAGGTGGCGGTACTCACCGTGGACCGGGACGAAGAATTTGGGCCGTGTCAGCGTCAGCATCAGCTTCAGCTCCTCGCGACTGGCATGGCCCGAGGCATGGACGTGGTGCTTGGAGGAGTTGAAGACGCGCGCGCCGCGGCGGTAGAGGTTGTTGATGGTGCGGTGCACCGCCTCCTCGTTGCCGGGGATGGGGTTGGCGCTGATGATCACCGTGTCGCCCTCGTGCAGCTGCACCATCGGGTGCTCACCGGCGGCGATGCGCGACAGCGCCGACATCGGCTCACCCTGCGCGCCGGTGCAGAGCACGGCCAGCTCGCTGTCGGGCACGGCCGCGTGCTGCTTGGGCGAGACGAAGTTGTTGGCGGTGCGCAGAAAGCCGAGCTCCTGGCCGACGCGCACGTTGTTGAGCATCGACCGGCCGACGATGAACACCTTGCGGCCGACGTGGCCGGCGGCGTCGATCGCCTGTTGCAGCCGCGAGATGTTGGACGCGAAGGTGGCCATGAGGATGCGGCCAGGCGCGGCGGCGAAGAGCGGTGCCAACCCCTCGCCGACGTGGCGTTCGCTCGGCGTGGTGCCCTCCTGCTCGGCGTTGGTGCTGTCGCTGAGCAGAAGCAGGACGCCCTCGTCGCCGAGACGGGCGAGACGAGCCAGGTCGGGCGGCGAGCCGTTCACCGGCGTCTGGTCGATCTTGAAGTCGCCGGTGTGGACGATGACGCCGTCGCGGGTGCGGATGGCCAGGGAGCATGCGTCCGGGACCGAGTGGGTGATGTGGATCCACTCGACTGTCATGTCGCCGAGCGCGCCCGTGTCGCCCGCGCGCACGGTGTGCAGGTCGGTCGAGTCGAGCAGCTTGTGCTCCCTGAGTTTGTTGCGCAGGAAGCCGAGGGTGAGGCTGGTCCCGTACACGGGCACCGGGAGTCGCGGCAGCACGTACGGCAGCGCGCCGATGTGGTCCTCGTGGGCGTGGGTCAGCACGATGCCGCGGACACGGTCGACGCGCTCCATCAGCCAGGTGATGTCGGGGATGACCAGGTCGATGCCGAGCATCTCCTGCTCGGGGAACATCAGCCCGCAGTCGACCACCAGGATGTCGTCGCCGCTCTCGATGGCCATCAGGTTGCGGCCGATCTCGCCGAGGCCGCCCAGGGGAATCAGCGAGATCACTGAGCGAACAGGCTCAACTGGTCGGCGGTGAGCGGCTCGAGCTGCGTCATCGCGGTTGCGACCCGCGGCGCTCGCGCCGCCTCGGCCTCGTCGAGGTACGCGCGCACCCGCCGCATGTCGGCGAACAGCGTCTCACGCAGTGACCCGTTGTAGAGCGCCGCGGCGGGGTGGTACAGGGGCACGTAGACGCGGTCGTCGCGATGCACGCGCTGCCCGTGCAGGCGGGAGATGCCCGCCGACTCGGGCAGCAGACGGTTGAGCGCGTGGCGGCCGAGGATGAGGATCACGTCGGGTCGCAAGAGCGCGATCTGCTCGTCGAGGAAATGGCTGCAGGCCTCGACCTCGTCGAGCTCCGGGTCGCGGTTGCCGGGAGGACGGCACTTCACGGTGTTGGTGATGTAGATGTCGCGGCGGGTCAGACCGATCGACTCGACCAGCTCCGTCAGCAGCTTGCCGGCGGCCCCGACGAACGGCCGCCCCTGCTGGTCCTCCTTCTCACCGGGGGCCTCGCCGACCGCCATGATCCGCGCCTCGACCGGACCGTAGCCCGGCACCGCCTGGGTGCGCGTGCGGTGGAGGCGGCAGGTGACGCACGCCCGGATCCGTCCGTGGATCTCGAGCAGCTGTTGGGTGGTCGCCATGCCATGCATCTGCGGCGATTGTAGGGAGGCACACCGGGGCGCTCGATGCCGCGATCCGGGGTCGGGGACCGGGATTCCTCAATGCGCCGCGGTCACCAGAATTTCGTCGGGTCGACGGTCGCCGTCCGGTGGGCATAATGCCCGCCATGTCCACCGCAGTCGCCGTCCGTCGCCACGTCAATCCCTGGATAGTGCTCACGCTGGTCTGCATGGCCCAGTTCATGGTCATTCTCGACGCGACCGTGGTGAACGTCGCCCTTCCGTCGATCAAGCGAGGGCTCAACTTCAGCAACGCCGACCTGCAGTGGATCGTCAACGCGTACACGCTGACCTTCGGCGGGTTCCTTCTCCTCGGCGGCCGTGCCGGTGACCTGTTCGGCCGCCAGCGCATCTTCCTCGCAGGGCTTGCCATCTTCACCGGTGCGTCGCTCTTCAACGGGTTCGCTCAGTCGCCGACAATGCTGATCCTCGGCCGCGCCGTGCAGGGGTTCGGGGGCGCCCTGATCTCGCCGGCGGCCCTATCCATCATCACCACCACGTTCGAGGAAGGCCCCCCTCGGAACAAAGCACTCGCCGTTTGGAGTGGAATTGCGGCGAGTGGTGCAGCGTTTGGGCTGATCATCGGCGGAAGCCTCACCCAGGCGATCAGCTGGCGGTGGGCTTTCTTCGTCAACGTCCCGGTGGGCATCATCACGTTCTTGCTCGCGTCGCGTCTTGTGCCCGACTCGCGGGTCACTGGCGATCGCGGTGTCGACGTGCTGGGCGCCGTCCTCGTCACCGGCGGCCTTATGTCGATCGTCTACGCTCTATCCAAAGCGGCCACGCCTGGCGAGGGTTGGACGGCACCGACGGTGCTGCTCTTCGGCGGCATCGGGTTGGCGCTGTTGGTCGCATTCGTCATGACCGAGCGCACCTATCGCGCCCCGCTGGTGCGACTGAGCATCTTCCGCACTCGATCACTGAGCATGGCCAACCTGGCGATGCTGCTGGTTGCCGGCGGGATGTTCGCGATGTTCTACTTCGCCGGACTGTACGTGCAGATCGTGCTCGGCTATTCGCCGCTGACTGCCGGCCTCGCGTTCCTCCCGGTCACCGTCGGCATCGGCGTCGGCGCTGGGATCGCCTCCCAGGCGGTGAAGCGCATTGACGTTCGCGCGATCGCCGCCACCGGGCTGATCATCGGCGCCGTCGGGTTCCTGCTGTTGCTGCGGATAGCCGTGACGAGCAGCTACATCGAGGTGCTCCTGCCCGCGCTGATCGTGATGTCGGTGGGTTTGGGGATCACCTTCGTACCGGTGACTCTGGTTGCCACCACCAACGTGGCCACCAACGACGCCGGTCTCGCGTCGGGTCTGCTCAACACCTCGCAGCAGGTCGGTGGCTCGCTGGGGCTGGCGATCCTCGCCACGCTGGCGGCCAACCAGACGACGAGCTACCTGGGCGGTCTTGGTCATGGGCCGGCGCCCGGCGACATCAACGCGGGTCTCGTGCAGGGGTATCACCTGGCTTTCCTCGCCGGTGCGGTGCTGCTCATCCTCGGCGCGGTGTTGGTGGCTTTCTTCATCCGCCGGAGCGACGTTGCCGACATCGCCGGCGGGCGGGAGACGATCACCGCGACAGGGGCAGCCGCGTAATCCACTAGCCTTGCGACCGTGACCAGCGATCGCGGCACTCCCCGTCGTGAGCTCCCCGCAGGAATGCGAGCCCAGCTGGACAGCGAATCGCTCATGGGCGTGCCCACGTTCGGCCGGCGCCCGTTGCTGACCGAGCCAGAACAGCTCGACGAGTGGCGTCCCGACGCTGCTGTCGTCGGCGCCCCCTGGGACGACAACACCACCCACCGCCCCGGCGCCCGCTTCGGTCCTCGCGCGCTTCGCGCCGCCACGTATGTCAACGGCAGCTACCACCTCGACCTCGAGCTCGAGATCTTCGATCACCTCGAGGTCGTCGACTACGGCGACGCGCTCGTCGCCAGCGGGCTCTGGGATGTCAGCTACGCGGCGATCCACGACCGCGTTGCCCAGGTCGCCAGCCGCGGCATCATTCCGTTGGTCATCGGCGGTGATCACTCGATCACCTGGCCGAGCGCCACCGCCGTCGCCGAGCACCATGGATTCGGCAACGTCGGCATCATCCACTTCGACGCCCACGCCGACACAGCCGATCAGACCAACGGCAACCTGGCCAGCCACGGCACACCGATGCGCCGGCTCATCGAATCGGGCGCCGTGCCCGGCCGCAACTTCGTCCAGATCGGCCTGCGCGGTTACTGGCCTCCCGCCGAGGTGGTGGCGTGGATGCGCACGCAGGGGATGCGCACGCACTTCATGCAGGAGGTCTGGGAAAGGGGGATCACCGCGGTCCTCGATGACGCCATCGCGGAGGCACTCGACGGTCCACAGGCGATCTACATCTCGCTCGACATCGACGTTCTCGACCCGGGGTTCGCCCCGGGAACGGGCACGCCCGAGCCCGGCGGGATGGCACCGGTCGACCTGCTCAGGGCAGTGCGGAGGATTGCTCTCGAGACCAACGTCGTCGCCATGGACGTCGTCGAGGTCAGCCCTCCATATGACTGGGCAGACACGACGGTCAACAACGCGCATCGCATGGTCTGGGAGGTGCTGGC
>JANWHI010000013.1 GCA_025450495.1 Candidatus Dormiibacter sp.
CGCCCCTGCGTAGCCGGTGAGAAGCCCGAGGCCGGTGAGGTGCGCGGAGAACACCTTGGGCACCGCCCCGAGTGCCGCGCCCAGGCCGGCGTGCGCGATCACCGCCACCTCCACGGTGAGCTGGCTGAGCACCGCTGCGGTGGCGATCACCGCGGTGACCTTGGCGTCGGCGCTGATGCCCATCAGGTTGAGAACGGCGATGAAGACAAGTGCGGCCACGGTGCACGGCACCACGATGCCGATGACCGACGGCGCCACCGTGCCGAGGTAGGTGATTCCCGACACCGCGCTGAGGGCGGAGGTCAAGAAGTAGTCGACGAGGATGAACAGGCCGCCGACCAGCCCGACCCAGCCGTTGACGGCGTGGGTGCCGACGGTGACGACGCCGCCGCCCTCGGGGTAACGGATGGTCACCTCGGCGTACTTGGCGGTGAGCAGCACGAAGACGATCAGCGTGAGCCCGACGAACAGCGCGGCGTGCGCGCCGAACTGGGTGAACAGGATTCCCGGCGTGTAGTAAACCGAGGTGCCGAGGTCGGCGAACACAACCGCCCAGCAGAGGATCGGCCCCAGCCCGGCGATCCTGCCGCGTCGCGGGACTCGCGCGGTGTGCGCAGGCGCTGCGGTTGCCATCTGGGTCAGCGCACTCTACGCGGTGGAGTCACCCCTGGCGTCGCTGTCGTCGAGAGCCTCGAGCAGGCGGCTGAGTCGCCACAGGGCGGGCAGCGCCGCCTCGATCGCTGCGCCGTCGGCGACGCCGAGCTTGGCGAGTGCCTCCTCGATGATCGCCGCTCGGTGAATTCGCCAGCCGGTGACCCTGGCCTGCCCGGCGGCGGTGAGGTTGAGGCAGCCGCCGCGTCCGTCGCTGGGGTCGGGGGTGCGTTCGAGGATGCCTGCGCTGACCAGCCTGCTGACCAGCGTGCTCACGGTGTTGCCGGCCACCGCGAGCTGCACCGCGGCGTCGTTGACACGGATGCCGGGAGCGGCGTCCACCACCTGGACCAGCTCGACCTGTGCGTCGGGCAACGCCTCGACGTCCATGCGGCGGGCGATGGCACGGCGGAGGGCCCGGCGGAGGCGCACGATGGTCTGGCCGAGGTCGACGCGCTCAGGCCGGCGCGCCCAGTCACGCCGTTTGCGAGCGGACGGGCGCAGCGAGGCTTGACCCTCGGTCACAGAGCGATGGTACGGGGATGGGCGGCCACCCGCTTGACCCGCCGCACACGGTCAGCCGCGCAGGCGGCGCCACCAGGAGAGGGACCGAATCCGTTCGAGCTCGGCGGTGGCGGTGTCGGCCACCTGCATCTGCTGGTGCAGCAGGCTGATGACCTCGCGCTCGCGGTCGTGCGCCTCGGCGAGGTCACGGCGCCTGGTGGCCTGCTCCATGCCGGTGCGCTCGCGCCAGGTGCGCAGGCCGATGGTGAGCGTGGCGATGCGGCGGTCCTTCTCGGCGATCTCGGTGCGCAGCCTGATCATCTCGACGAAGTTGTCGATCGCCATCAGCTGAAGCGAGAGGATGACCGGCGTATCCGCGATCGTGGCGGGCCTGGCCAGCGTGTCGGTGCGGGTGCCGACCAGCTCGATGATGCGCTCGCGGGTGTCCTCGATCGAGTCGACCGCGGGAGTTGGGTGCACTGCCATGGGGATCTCCTGGGAGGGACGTGGAGTGGGGATGGAGAGACCTGCTGGCGCGAAGGTACACCGGAATTGCCCTCTGCGCACGCTGTGGGGGTGACCTGAGCCGGCCGCCGAGCGACCTCGCATCCCGCCCGGCTACCCTCCCCAGTCCATGGCACACGACCTCGACGACTACTGCGCCACCAACCAACCACGATTCGTCGACGAGCTCATCGAGCTGCTGCGCATCCCCAGCATCTCCGCCGACCCGGACCACGCCGGCGACGTCCGTCGCAACGCCGACCACATCGCGGCGGCGGCGCGGACAGTCGGGTTCGGCACCGTCGAGGTGGTGGTGACGGGAGGCCACCCCGCCGTGTACGCCGAACGGATCGTCGACCCGTCGCTGCCGACGGTGCTGGTGTACGGCCACCACGACGTGCAGCCGGTCGACCCGCTTGACGAGTGGGTGTCGCCGCCGTTTCAGCCCGAGGTCCGCGACGGCAGGCTCTACGCGCGCGGGGCGGTCGACGACAAGGGGCAGGTGTTCATGCACCTCAAGGCGGTGGAGGCGCATCTGCGCACCCGTGGCGAGCTGCCGGTCAACCTTCGCCTGCTCGTCGAGGGTGAGGAGGAGATCGGCTCGGAGCACTTCGAGGACCTGGTGCAGACGCTGCGCGACCGGCTCGTGGCCGATGTCGCGGTCATCTCCGACACGGGAATCTTTGCGCGGGGGGTGCCGTCGCTGACGGTGGGATTGCGCGGGCTGAGCGGGGTGGAGGTGGAGGTGCGCGGGCCGTCGCTCGACCTGCATTCGGGTGTGTTCGGCGGCGCGGTGCAGAACCCGGTCGAAGCGCTGGCGCGGATGCTGGCGTCGCTGCGAGACCCCGGCAGCGGCCGCGTGCTTGTGCCCGGCTTCTACGACGACGTCGTCGAGCCCTCCTCGGAGGAGCGCGCAGCGTACCGGTCGCTGCCGTTCTCCGAGGCGACGTTCCGGGCTGACGCGGGCGGGATCACGCAGACGGTGGGGGAGGAGGGCTGGAGCGTGCTCGAGCGCCGCTGGGTGCGTCCCACCCTGGAGATCAACGGCATCTGGGGCGGCTACCAGGGTCCGGGGAGCAAGACGATCATCCCTGCCCACGCCGGCGCCAAGATCACCTGCCGGCTGGTGCCCGCGCAGAAGCCGGCGGTGATCGGCGAGGCGGTGGCGGCGGCGCTGCGCGCGGCCACCCCGCCGGGCGTGACCAGCGAGGTGACGGTGCGCCAGGGCGGCAACCCGGTGATCACGCCGGCGGATCACCCGGCGGTGCGGGCGGCGTCGCGCGCCATGGGCGCTGTGTTCGGCAAGGAGCCCGTGATCATTCGCGAGGGCGGCTCGATCCCCCCGGTCGAGATGTTCGAGCGCCTGCTCGGCATCCAGTCTGTGCTGGTCGGGGTCGGGCTCCCCGATGACCACATTCACGCGCCCAACGAGAAGTTCGATCTCGACCACTACGCCATGGGGGTGCGCGTGCTGGCGCGCCTGTGGGACGAGATCGCCAAGGAGATGGCATGAGCATCACCCCGCCCGCCGACCCGCCCCCGTCGTATCCGTCGCCGTCGGGGGTGCCGCCGGCGTACCCGGCACCGGCACCCGCGGTGGCCGCAACCAGCTGGGGGCCGGCCGGGCCCGCCCCGGGACTCATCTATGCATCGTTCTGGACGCGCTTCCTCGGCTACCTGATCGACATCGTGCTGCTGACCGCCGTGGAGCTGCCGGTGAGCGTGCCGCTGCTGTTCGCGCCTGCGCTGCAGTTCCTCCACGATCACCCGGTCAAGAGCGGGCAGGCGCTGCCGCCGTTTCCCACCGACCTGTCCAACCGGTTCCTGGTCCTGGGCCTCCTCGGGGCCCTGGTCAGCGCGCTGTATTTCGGCGGCCTGGTGGCCTGGCAGGGGCGCACGCTCGGACAGCGCGCCATGGGGACGCACGTGGTCCGCGCCGAGGATGGCGGCCAGCTGCCGCCGGGGCGCGCGTACCTCCGCGCCATCGTGTTCTGGGGGCCGGGCCTGGTCGGCGCGATTCCCGCCGCCGGCAACATCGCCGGGCTGGTCGCCTTCGTCGCCATGCTCTCCGCGGCGTGGGACCAGCGCCGGCAGGGATGGCACGACAAGCTCGGCCGAAGCCTGGTGATCAAGAGGGTGAACGCTCCGCCCGGGTACGGCTGATGACGTTCATCGAGGAGGTCGGCGCCCTCGAGGTGCTCGATTCGCGAGGTGATCCGACCGTGTCGGTGACGGTGCGGCTGTCGAGCGGGGCCGTCGGCACGGCGCTGGTGCCGAGCGGAGCGAGCACCGGTGCGCACGAGGCGGTCGAGCTACGCGACGGCGACGCGGCGCGGTTCGGTGGCAAGGGGGTGCTCGGCGTGGTTCGCAATGTGGCGGAGGTCATCGGCCCGGAGGTGATCGGCATGGACGCGCTCGACCAGCGGGCGGTCGACGACGCGTTGATCGCGCTGGATGGCACGGCCAACAAGAGCAACCTCGGGGCCAACGCGCTGCTGGGGGTGAGCCTGGCGTGCGCGCGCGCCGCAGCCGACGCGTCGGGGCTGCCGCTGTATCGATATCTCGGCGGGGTCGGGGCCGAGGTGTTGCCGGTGCCGCTGCTCAACGTGCTCAACGGCGGCGCGCACGCGCAGACCAGTGTCGACTTCCAGGAGTTCATGCTGGCGCCCCTGGGGTTGCCGACGTTCGCCGACGCTCTGCGCGCCGGCAGTGAATGCTTCCACGCGCTGCGCGCGGTGCTGCGCTCGCGCGGGCACGAGACCGGGCAGGGGGACGAGGGCGGTTTCGCACCGAGCCTGCGCCACAACGAGGAGGCCATCGAGGTGCTGCTCGAGGCGATCTCGCGGGCCGGGTACCGGCCGGGGGTCGACGTGGCGCTGGCGCTCGACCCGGCGGTGTCGGAGCTGTCTGAGGACGGGCGCTACAACCTCCGCGGCGAAGGGCGGGTGTTCTCATCGGCGGAGCTTGTGGAGCTGTGGGCGTCGTGGGTGGCGAAGTACCCGATCGTGTCCATCGAGGACGGGATGGGGGAGGACGACTGGGACGGGTGGACCGCGCTGACGTTGCGCCTTGGCGGAACTGTGCAGCTGGTCGGCGACGACGTGTTCGTGACCAACCTCGCGCGGTTGCGCGAGGGCTTCGCGCGCGGCGCCGCCAACGCGTTGCTGGTCAAGGTCAACCAGATCGGGACGCTGAGCGAGACGCTCGACGCCATCGAGCTGGCGGCGTCACACGGGTACGCTGCGGTGATCAGCCATCGCAGTGGCGAGACCGAGGACACCACCATCGCCGACCTCGCAGTTGCAGTCAATGCCGGCCAGATCAAGGCGGGCGCGCCGTCGCGGTCGGAGCGCGTGGCCAAGTACAACCGGCTGCTGCGCATCGAGGCGGAGCTGGGGTCGTCAGCGCGGTATGCGGGGCGCGCCGCGTTTCGGCTGCTGCCCGCCGCTGCTGTGCAGGGATGAGCGCGCAGGAGCACCTCCGTCTGGCGGCGATCCGCGCCGGGGGTCGCGAGGTGCGCACCTCCGAGGGGGAGGAGCTCGTGGCCGCACCGACATTGGCCTCGGTACGCGCCTACCCGGACCTGGACGCGCTCGACGCGGCGATGGAGGCAGACCCGCGCGTCTACCGGCGCCACGGGAACGAGACGGTGGGGATGCTCGAGGAGGTGCTTGCCACTTTGGAGACGCCCCCCGGTGGCGCGGCACCTCTCGCGCGGGTCACGGCGAGCGGACAGGCGGCGCTGGCGCTGCTGGTGAGCGCGGCGATGATGAGCGGGCGGCGTCGCGTCGTGCTGGTGCGTCCCAGCTACGGTGGAACCGAGGCCCTGCTGCTCGGGCCGCTGGCGGCGCTGGGGGTGAGCACGACAGTAGTCGACCTGCCGCCGCCGCCAGTCTCCGGCGACGTGGGCGCGCTGGTGGCTGCCGTCATGGACAGCGACGTGGCGTTGGTGGTCGCCGAGGTTGTCACCAACCCGCTGCTCGGGGTGGTGGACATCCCCGCGGTGGCGGCGGCGGCGCATCGTGGCGGTGCCCTGTGCCTGGTCGACAGCACCTTGACCACGCCCTTCCTGTTCCAGCCACTGGCGTTCGGCGCAGACGCTGTCATGCACAGCCTGACCAAGCACCTGGCCGGTCACAGCGACGTGCTCGGCGGTGTGGCGCTTGCGTCCGTGGACTGTGAGATCGCCGACTGGCTCGATGGGCACAGCCGCAGCCTTGGCGCTGTGCTCGGACCGTTCGATGCCTGGCTCACCATACGCGGCCTGCGGACTGCTCCCCTGCGCGTTGAGCGCGGCACCGCGACGGCTGCGTCACTCGCCGCGGCCCTCGCCGGGCACCCCGCCGTGGCCGCGGTGCACCATCCCGGCGTCCGCGGAGGCGACGACGCCGCCCTGGCGAAGCGGCTGCTGCCGGCTGGAGGTGGACCGATGCTGTCGCTCGACATTCGCGGTGGCCGGCCCGCGGCGGGGCGCGTGGTGCGCGCGCTCGACGGCATCAGGCTGGCGCCGAGCCTCGGCGACGTCAGCACCACGGTGAGCCACCCCGTGACGACGTCGCATCGCCACCTGCGCGCTCAGGCGTTGGCCGCGTTGGGCATCTCCGACGGGCTGCTGCGCTTCAGCATCGGCATCGAGAACGAGGCGGCGCTCCGGCTCGAGCTGGTGGCCGCGCTTGACGCTGCGGGCTGACCGCTCCGGCGCGGGTACCATGATCCGCGGCTCTCACCATCCACCACCGGGGAGGCACTCATGGCCGTGCTCCGACTCGCCAACGGCTCCGACATCGTCGTGAAGTTGACGGTCGCTGAGACCGTGGCGGCGATCCAGATCACCGAAGGCACGCCCGATTTCGTCGAACTGCCAGGCGAGGAGGGCGTCATTCACCTGCGGCCGGCCGGGGTCATCGCTGTCATCGAGGACACCCGCCGCGGCACCGCTGGTTTTCGCTTCGGCGCCGGGCGCGCAGCGGAGTAGCACGCCTTCCGGGCGCCTCAGTCGTGGCCGCCCCCGATAATGGCGTCATGACCGAGACCCCGCGTCCGGCGGCACCGGAGCGCGTGGTCCCGGTGACGCTGGGCGGCTCCATCCTCAGCGGCATCGGCAACACCCCGCTGCTGCGCATCCATCTCTTCGAGCGTGAGTCGCCCGACGTCGCGGTGTTCGGCAAGGCGGAGTTCCTCAATGCGGGCGGGTCCGTGAAGGACCGGCCGGCGCTGCGCATGATCCGCGACGGGGAGGCGAGCGGCGCGCTGACCCGCGACCGCACCATCCTCGACAGCACCAGTGGCAATACCGGGATCGCGTACGCGATGGTCGGCGCCGCGCTTGGGTACAGGGTGCGGCTGGTGATGCCCACCAACGTCAGCGACGAGCGCAAGACCACCATCGCCGCCTACGGTGCGGAGATGGTTTACAGCGACGCTCAGGAGGGCAGCGACGGCGCCATCCGTGTCGCGCGTGCGATGTTCGAGGAGAATCCTGACGCGTACTTCATGCCCGATCAGTACAACAACCCGGGCAACTGGAGGTCGCACTACGACGCGACCGGTGCAGAGATCTGGCGGCAGACCAGGGGTTCGGTCACCCACTTCGTCGCCGGGCTTGGCACCAGCGGGACATTCGTTGGGGTGTCGCGCCGGTTGCAGCACGAACGTGCCGACGTGGTGTGCATCTCGGTGCAGCCGGAGGATCCGTGGCACGGACTCGAGGGCATGAAGCACATGCCGACGGCGATTGTCCCGGGAATCTACGACCCGGCGCTCGCGGACGAGAACCTCTGGGCTCCCACCGAGGCGTCGTACGAGCTTGCCCGTCGGTTGGCGCAGCGCGAAGGGATACTTGCGGGACACTCGAGCGGCGCAGCGCTCTGGGGTGTGCAGCAGGTGGCGCGGCGCCTCGAGAGGGGAGTGATCGTCACGGTTCTCGCCGACGGCGGCGGCCGATACCTGAGCAGCGGGCTGTATGGGGAACGCCGGCGATGACCATGGGTGACATCGACCTGGCTGTGACGGCGCACTCGCGCATCAGTGAGCTCGGAGACGCAGCCTATCCGGACGAGGGATGCGGCGTGCTCCTCGGGCGCTTCGCCGGCAAGCGCGTCGAGGTTGTTGACGCCACTTCGGGCATGAACCTCAACACCACCCGCTCTCGCGACCGCTACCTGCTCGACCCGGCCGACATCGTCCGTGCCGACAGGGAGGCGCGCGAGCGTCGCCTCGACATCGTCGGTTTCTGGCACAGCCACCCGGATCACCCAGCCCGACCTTCGCAGTTCGACACAGACCACGCCTGGATGGACTACGTGTACGTGATCGTCAACACAACTGCCGACGGGGCCGGCGACCTCAACGGTTTCACCCTCACGCACGACGGTGGCCCGTTCGAGCAGCTGCCCCTGGTGGTGACGCCGGGCAACGGGCCGCACGCATGAGTCGCGCCGCGGCGACGAGCGGCCGGCAGCGACGACGGCGCCGAAGCCACGACAGCGACCTCGGGCCGCCATCGGGGATCGTGGCGATTGTCGGTCGGCCCAACGTGGGCAAGTCAACCCTGTTCAACCGCTTCACCGGCCAGCGCCACGCCATAGTGGATGAGCTCGCCGGTCTGACCCGTGACCGGCTCTACGGGGTCACGGAGTGGGGCGGCCGGCGTTTCACTGTGGTCGACACCGCCGGGCTCGACCCCGCGTTGGTGCGCGATGATCCAGGGCTCGCCGTTTTGACAGCAGGGACCCAACAGCAAGCCCGTCAGGCTATCGCTGAGGCCGACCTGTGCATTCAATTGGTCGATGTTCGCGCCGGTGTCACCGCCCTCGACGAGGACGTTGCGGATATTCTTCGCCGCGGCGGCACGCCAGTGATCCTCGTCGGCAACAAGTCGGACAGCCCCAACAACCCTCATTACGCACACGAGCTGTACAGGCTCGGACTCGGGGAGCCGTTGTTGATCTCGGCGCTCGTCGGCACCGACACAGGCGATCTGCTCGACCGCAGCGTGGACGCGCTCCCTGAGCCCAACGAGGAGGCGGCAGCCGAGGCGAGCGGGGAACTCCGCGTCGCGATCATCGGCAAGCCCAACGTCGGCAAGTCGTCGCTTCTCAATGCTCTGGTCGGTCAGGAGCGTGCGCTCGTGTCGCCGCTCCCGGGCACAACCCGTGACGCCGTGGACACGCTCGTCAGCCACGGTGACCTCCCCGTTCGCCTCGTCGACACGGCTGGGATCCGACGCCGCGGCGTTGTCGACACAGATGTGGAGCATTACAGCCTACTCCGCGCTCTGCGAGCACTGGAGCGAAGCGACGTCGCCCTACTCGTCGTCGATGCCAACGAAGGGGTCGTTGCACAGGACCGGCACGTCGCCGGCTACGCGGTGGACGCCGGCAAGGGGCTCGTCGTCATAGCCAACAAATGGGATCTCATCGACCAGGAGAAGCGCGCGGATCCGTCCTTTCTAAAGGCTCTGCAGGATGCGTTCGATTTCATACCTGGGGTGTCGTTGCTCACCGTATCGGCCCTCGAGGGGCGCAACGTGCGGCGCGTGCTCGACAGCGCCGCCGCCGTCGCCGCCGCCCGTGCGGTGCGCATCCCCACCGCGGCGCTCAACACGCTCCTCCGCGACGCGTTCCTTGCCCACCCGCCGCGACACGACAAGGGCCGTCAGTTGAAGCTGCTGTACGCGACGCAGGCCAGCACCCCGGCGCCCACCATCGTCCTCTTTGTCAACGATCCCGAGCTGATGCACTTCGCGTATGGCCGTTATCTCGAGAACCGCATCCGGGCTGTGTTTGGGTTTGCCGGGACGAGGATGCGCATCGTGGCGAGGGCGCGCGCGGAGCGCGATCGCTGATGCGCGTCGCCGTCGTCGGTGCCGGGTCATGGGGAACCGCCCTGGCGCAGACCCTCTCGTCAGCGGGCAGCGAGGTCC
>JANWHI010000014.1 GCA_025450495.1 Candidatus Dormiibacter sp.
AGCTCGGCGGCGGTCTCGATGCCGATCGCGTGGTTCCCGTAGGGGACGCGGTTCAGGTACATCTCGAGGATCTGGTTCTTGGTGAAGTTGGCGTCGAGCTCGTTGCCGAGAACGATCTCCTTGATCTTGTAGTCGAGCGATCGCTCGGGCGCGTTGAAGAAGCTGATCTTGGCGAGCTGCTCGGTGATGGTCGACGCGCCACTGGCGTTGGTGTGGCGCAGGTTGTCCCATCCCGCCTTGACCAGGCGGGGGAGGTCCCATGAGCCCTCGCTGTAGAAGTGGCGATCCTCGACGTCGATGGTGGCCAGCTTGGCGTACTGCGAGATGTTGTCGAGAGTGGCATGAACATGGCGCACACCGTTGTCGTTGAAGACGGCGATGAGGTTGCCCTTGGTGTCGAACACGTGGCTGTCGAGCGGCGGCTCCATGGCCGCCACCGTGGCCGCGTCGGGAAGCTGGGTGCGATACGACGCGTAGGCGATGAAGGCGGCCCCGATCAGGGCGGCCGAGATGGAGGCGAGGACGGTGACCGAGATCACCGCGATGCGCAGGCGGTGACGCGGGTGCGGCCGGCGCAGGTGGGCGCGGCGGCGCCGTCGCAGCGGCTGGAGGGGCGCCGGGGGACGTGGCGGGTGCACCGGTCGCGGGGACAGGTGACCGCGTCGGCGGCCCTGCCGGGATGGCCTGGAAGGCACAGGGGATCCTCTGTTCCGATCTCGCTCGCCGATCGTTTAACGGCGTCGAGGGGGGCTGGTTACGCGGGGCGGAGCAGCACCGCCACGACGTAGAGGCCGACCACGACCGCCACGATGGCGGCACCGGCGTAGAGCAGGCCCATCCCTTCCTCGATCCAGAATGGGCCGATCCGGCGGCGGTCCTTGGCTCCCTCGTCGATGGGAACTGGGTGCATCGTCATCACCCTATCACCGTGGGGCCGGCCGGGGACCCTGCCGATGTCCGATGCCCCGTCACCACATGACGCGGCTTGGCAACGGCACGGGCTCAGCCAGCCCTCGATGGGACAATCGAGGCCATGGCTCTCTCGGTTCCCTCGACCGCGTCCGCACCGATCGCTCTGCCACCGCCGCCGCGAACGGCCGAGGAGACGGGCCTCCCCTTCAGCTTCACCTGCGACCTCGTCCTCAAGGTGCTGTACTTCAACGGCAGCATGCTCGGCCGCGACATCGCGGCGCACATCCGGCTGCCCTTCGGCCTGGTCGGGACGACGCTCAAGTTCCTCGCCGACGAGGGGTACATCAGCACCGCCGGCGTGCGCATGACCTCGCTGGCCCCCGGCGAGGACATCACCGCGGGCATGGAGCACCAGATCTCCGGCACCGGCAGGCAGCGCGCCCGCGAGCTCCTCGAGCTCAACCAGTACGCCGGGCCGGCGCCCGTGCCGATCGGCGAGTACACGGCGATGGCCGAGCAGCAGGGGATGGTCGACGGCGTGGTCACGCGCGCCCGTCTCGCTGACGCGTTCGATCACCTCGTGCTTCCCCGCGAGGTTCTCGATCACCTCGGTCCCGCGCTCTCCGCCCGCGACGCGATCTTCCTCCACGGGCCGCCCGGCAATGGCAAGACGAGCATCGCCGAAGCGGCGGCCTCGCTGATGGGGCCGCCGCTGTTCGTGCCGCTGGCGCTGTACGTGCACGGTGAGGTGATCCGCTTCTTCGACCCCATCCACCACACGCCGATCGAGCGCGACCTGCCTCCGCACGACCGGCGCTGGCAGCTGGTGCAGCGACCAGCCGTCAAGGTCGGCGGTGAGCTCACCCCCAAGATGCTGGAGCTGAGCTTCGACCCGACCCTGGGCTTCTACGAGGCGTCGATGCAGCTCAAAGCCAATGGCGGCCTCTTCCTCGTGGACGACTTCGGCCGCCAGCAGAACATGTCGCCGCGCGACCTGCTCAACCGTCTCATCGTCCCGCTCGAGAAGCACATCGACTACGCCAACATCAGCCGCGCCGGCACCACCGTGGCGGTGCCCTTCACCTGCCTGCTCATTCTCTCCACCAACCTGCGCCCGCAGAACCTCATGGACGAGGCCTTCCTCCGCCGCGTCCACTTCAAGGTGCATGTCCCCGACCCGACCGAGGACCAGTACCGTGAGATCTGGCGCCGGCGCTGCGCGATGGAGGGGGTCAGGCTCGAGGACCAGGTTCTCGACAACCTGATCGTCAACCACTACACCAACAAGGGCCGCCCGATGCACGGCTCGCACCCCCGCGACCTGCTCAACCACATCATCCACGCCGCGCGCTACTTCGGCCGCCCGGTGGCGATGACCGAGGAGCTCATGGAGTGGGCCTGCGAGACCTACTTCGTCGACGAGGACTCCGATTAGCCGCCGACCGGTTTCGCGGCAGCAGGGGAGGGGACGGAAAGGAGGGTGCCGAGGTGGTGCAGCGCGCCTACTCGGTGAGCTGGAGGAGCTCGTTCTGCGCGGGTGCCAGGCTGGCGTTGAAGGTCACGCCGGGGTTCTGGTGGTTGCCGCTCTGGTCGTTCCAGGTGTTGACGATGATCTGTCCCTGGTCCTCGAGCGCGGACTTGTTGGCGATCGTGACCGTGCCCGTCGGCAGCCAGATCACCCCGGCGATGCTCCAGATCCCTGACGTCGACCCGCCGCCGCCCGACCGCAGGCTGATGGTCGGGTTGAGCACGTTGTCCGAGAGCGCGATGTAGCGCCCGTCCCCCGCCGCACCAGTGCCCTTGTCGAAGGGCGTCTGGTTGATGATCACGCCGGACGGCAGCGTGATGCAGATGCCCGCGCCGCCCTTGAGGTAGAAGGTCACCCCAAGCAGCTGCGTGATGGTGCCGTCCATGGTCACGTCGCAGCCGCCCGTGTTGGCGCCGGCGTCGATCTCGTAGATGCCCGCGGCCAGCGCGTGGTCGACCACCAGGGCCGGCCCGCTGGCGCACCGGTACTCGTCAGGCTGATACACGCCGCCCACCAGACCAGCCGTCCCGCAGGCCGTGCCCGGGTACACGGGCAGCTCGGGGAGGGCGGCCACCACCGGCGGCTGGATCGCCGGGTTCGCCTCGCAGGCGCCGTCCGCGGCGTCGAATGAGATCGGCGAGCCGCTGGCGTTGCCCGGATAGCCGGCGGTGCAGTCGGTCGCGTTGAGCGGGTTGGCGCTCATCGCCACGACCCCACCGGACGCCGGGCAGGTGGCGCCATCGACGATGGGATCCCCGCGCGACGTCGACTGCCCGTCGTTCTGGTACGCCGCGCCGTCGTCCTGCTGCGGGTAGCCGAGGAAGATGTACCCCTGGAGCGTGTTCCGGTTGGCGTCGAGGTACGGCGCCGCGCAGATGCCCGCCTGCCCGTTGCTCTGCGGAGCCAGGTAACGGTCCGCGTACATGTTGCCCGCGATGGTCTCGCCCTGGTTGCCCGACTGGATGATCGTCCGCGAGAACAAGGCGAACGGGAACGGCTGATTGGGCGCGAAGTGAAAGGCGACCGACTGCGCGCCGGCCTTGTTGGTCTGGCCGACGAAACCCGAGAAGAAGGAGCCGGCCTGCTGGTACATCACCGCTTCGACGTACCCGGGCCGGTGGTTGACAGTGGTCCTGGCCGTCAGCGGCGGCACGTTGACCGTGAGCACCATCGGACCGGCGCTCCCGACAGCCCTCACGCCACCGGTGCACGCGCCACTGCCGCCGGGCGGGGTCATGCCCGAACAGACGGTGACGCTGATGTCGGAGCCATTGATCGTGCCCTGGTCGAGCAGCGAGGTCCACCACGCACCGCCGCTCGCCGACCAGGGATACGAGTTGTGCACCACCTGCAGGGCGGCCTGCGCCGCGGTCCTCTTGTCGGTGGCCGAAGGCACGGCGGGCAGCCACTTGGCTCCGGCAAGCACGGCCGCGTCGGTCACGTTCTGGATGCTGCGCTTGTACGCCGTGGTGACGCCGAGGTCGGTGGCGATGGCCATCGACCCCATCAGCACGAGCGAGAAGATCGCCACCAGCGGCACGATCTGGCCCTGTTCGCGCCGGCGCCGCGAGAATCGTCGAGCTGCCGGCATGTTCATGACCTCACGCTCCCTGGGTGAGCGTGCACGGCTCGATTGCGAAGGTCACAGTGGTGCTGATCTGGCGCAGGCCGGTCTGAGTCTGGAACACCGCCCCGATGATCGGGACGAAGATCGAGACCGGGTAGCTCACCGTCACCGTGATGTAGTTGTTGTTGCCCGGCACCTGCGGGTTGGCACACTCGACGTCGGGGCCGGCGGTCGGGGTCGGGGTCGGGCCCGCGGTGGGGGTGGGCGTCGGTGTTGGCGTCGGCGTCGGCAGCGGTGTTGGTGTCGGTGTCGGGCACACCGGTTCGGCGACGACGGTCCAGTTCTTGGTCAATGTCTGGCCCTTGGCCACCGGGAAGGGGCCGATCGAACCGCTGTAGCCGCCGCAGGAGCCGGCTCCGACCTGGGCGGTCAGGGTCTGACTGGTCGTCGAGTGGTTGGCGGCGACGCAGAGCGTGTAAGGCCCGGTCACCAACTGCTGGCTGTCGCCCGAGCTGTCCGTGATCGTTGCCGTCTGTCCCGCCGGGATCCCGCTGACGGTTCCGCTGACCGTCGCCTGGTTGCCGGAGCTGCACGGTGACGACGAGGCCAGGCGAGCCTGGGGCATCGGCACGATGCGGTCGCTGAGGTCGCCGCTGTCGATCACCTTGATGGTGACGCACGCCTGTCCCGACGTGCACGGGTTGGTCGTGAACTCGCTCAGGGTGAGGAAGCCGCTGCCGTTGGCCACCGCGATGCAGACCGGGTTCCCCGATCCCGGGACGAAGTCAGCGGTCGTGCAGTTGTGGGTGGCACCGATGGCGCCGTTGGTGTCCCAGCTGAGCGCTCCATCGGGTGCGGCGGCCCCGGCTCGGCCGCCTTCACGGGCGGCGGTGTCGAGCGAGACCTGGCTGTAGGCGATCTGGCCGACCTGGGTGCCACCGAGCAACAGCAGCACGAGAAACGGCGCGATCAGCGCCATTTCCACCAGCGCCTGCCCTCTGCCGAGTCGGCGCCGCCGAAGCCCATGAGCGCGTCGGCCGCGGAGTGTCATTGCTCGCATGTCGCCTGAGCCGTCGCCTCCAGCAAGCGGGTGCCGTTGGGCTTGGTCTGGAAGAGGTTGGTGATCAGGGGCAGATAGAGCGGCTGGTCGTAGGACATGTCCACCTCGACGATCCGTCCCAGCTGGCAATTGGCGATGCCCTGCCCGAACCCTGCGGTGGCGCACTGGTTCTGCGCAGCGTCGGCTGGAGAGCACACGTAGATCAGCGGCGCCTGCGAGAGCGGCACCGCCACCAGGTGGTTGCTGATGTAACTCTGGATTGCGGAGTCGCTGCAGGGGCCGGAACCATCGGGCATCTGGGCGGGCAGCAGCGGGTTGGTCGAGTGTCCGCAGATGGCGGCGATGCGCGCGCCGTCCCTGGCCGCGTTGGTCA
>JANWHI010000015.1 GCA_025450495.1 Candidatus Dormiibacter sp.
ACGATGAACATGGCGACGATCACAGCGAACACGGAGCCGCTGATGACGTCGCTGCGCACCAGCTTGAGGTCCTTCTCACCGGTGCCCTTGTCGACGATCGACGACTGCAGGAACAACTGCATGTACGGTGTGATCGAGGTCCCGATCAGCGCGATGACGTCGACGATGTAGGCGCCGGAGGGTACCGAGGACTGGTGGGTGAGGTCGGGGACGACAGCGCTGCGCGCGATCTCACCCCAATGGGGACCGACGGTGAAGGCCGTGACGATGTAGGAAATGAAGGTGAGGCCGAGCGCAAGGAAGATGCGCTCGACGATCCGCCGGTTGCCGCGCATCACCACGATCCCGATGAGCGCCGCGGCACCGAGGACGGCGACGGGCAACGGCACCCCGAGCAGTCCGAGCCCGCCCGCCACGCCGGCGAACTCGGCGAGCGTGGTGCCCCCGTTGGCGATCAGCACGACGACGGCCGCGAAGAGCGTCCAGCGAACGCCGAAGCGCTCGCGGATCAGGTCCATCAACCCCTTGCCGGTGACCGTGGCGAGGCGCGCCACCATCTCCTGGGTGATGATCAGGGCGAGCAGGATGGGCAGGAAGGCCCAGAGAAGGTGGTACCCGTACTTGGCGCCGGTGTTGCTGTAGGTGAAAACCCCACCGGCGTCATTGCCCGCATTGGCGACGATGATCCCCGGCCCGATGACCCCCAGGTAGCGCCAGAGGCCCGCCAGCCGGCGCGGTTGCGCGCGGCGGCGCTCACGCCGCTGGGCGACGGCCTCCACGGCACGACGGCGCAGCGGGCTGGTCTGACGGGGGGCCGTCTTCACGCCCTCTTCGCCCGCGCATCACAGTGACCGTGCCCGCCGCCGTACACCAGCGGGCATGACCTCGTCCATGGCGTCGTCGATGGTGACGATGCCCTGCATGCGGTCGTCGTCGTCGACCACCGGCACGGCGAGCAGGTTGTACTTGGCGATCACCGCCGCGACGTCCTCCGGGCGCGCGTCGAGCGGCACGGCGACGACACGCTTGATCATGAGGTCGGCGATCGGCGTGTCCGGTCTCGCCACGATGAGGTCGCGAAGCGACAGGACACCGAGAAGGCGCTCCTCCTCGTCGACGACGTACACGTAATAAATCGACTCGGCGTCCGGCTCGAGCTCGCGCAGCCTGTCGATGGTCTGCTGCGCGGTCAACGTCACCGGGACGGCGACGAACTCGGTGGTCATGAGGCCGCCGGCCGTGTCGTCCTCGTAGCCGAGCAGCTCCTCGACGTCCTCGGCCTCATCGGCTTCCATCTTGGCGATGAGCTGCTCCCGCCGCTCCTCGGGGAGGTCGCCGAGCAGGTCGGCTGCCTCGTCGGGCGACATCGCCTCGAGGATGTCCGCGGCGCGTTCATCGTCGAGCCGCGAGAGGATCTGCGCCTGCACCTCTTCAGACGACTCCTCCACGACGTCGGCGGCGACCTCGTCGTCGAGGGAGGCGAAGATGGCGGCGCGGTCGCGTCCGCCGAGCTGCTCGACGATCTCGGCTATGTCTGCCGGGTGCATCTTGGAGAGCTTCTGGTGGCTGATCCGCAGGCGCACGCTGTGCTCGTCGCTGTGGACGGGGTCGACCGCGTCCCAGGAGATCAACCTCTGCGGGAAGTCCCGCCCGACCAGGTGGGTCATGCGCCGACCGGCGCGTTCCACGCCGAGACGGCGCAGCAGGCCGCGCGCGCCGATGTCGACCCCGACCAGCAGCAGCTTGCCGTCCTGCTCCTGCAGCTGGAGGTCATTGACGCGAACCACGCGGCGGCCGTCGGTGTCGACGATCTGCTTGTCGAGCACGTCGCGAGCCAGCCAGATCTCCCCGTCGATAGGGGTGTGCGGTCGCAGCGCTGACGTGGGCACGTTGAGGCTGAGCTCCCCGCCCTCCCCCGTGCGAACTGCGCCCCAGTCGATCGTCGCCGGCAACTCCTTGTGGCGGCCGCGGATGGCCACAGCACCGACCGACGGGTACGGGTCGCCCATGCGCACGATGAGGTCGCGGACCGAGCCCACCGTCCGCTGGTCGACGTCGACGACGTCGGCACGCAGGAAGTCGCTGAGGAAGATCACGGCGCTTGGATGGTGCCAGTTATCACGGGGGCGAGGCAGAGCCTCGACCTGATCCACCCCACCTCGGTGCACCTCGCGCGCCGCCGTCGCTGCGCGACGAGCTCTGCCAGGACTTCGCCCCGCCCGCCCGGGGTGGTCGCCGTATGATTCGCGGCCGATGGCCCGGCCCAGCAACTCGCGTGACCTCGGCACCCCGATCGACCGCAACATCGCGCTCGAGCTGGTGCGCGTCACCGAGGGGGCGGCGATGTCGGCCGCGCCGTACATGGGCCGCAATCGCAAGAACGACGCCGACGGCGCGGCCGTCGACTCGATGCGCCGGAGCCTCAACTTCGTCGACATGGACGGCGTGGTGGTGATCGGCGAGGGGGAGAAGGACGAGGCGCCCATGCTGTACATCGGCGAGCAGGTGGGCAACGGCAACGCCCCCCGCGTCGACGTTGCGGTCGACCCCATCGACGGCACGCGACTCGTGGCCCGCGGGCTGCCGGGCGGGATCGCCACGGTCTCTCTCGCCGAGCGTGGTTCGACGTTCTTCACCCACGTCCCCTACATGGAGAAGCTCATCGTCGGGCCCAAGGCGGCCAAGGTCATAGACATCACCGACACCGTCAAGAACAACCTGCGCCGGATCGCCAGGGCTGAGGACCGCCACATCGAGGACCTCACCGTCGTGGTGCTGGACCGCGATCGCCACGAGGACCTGCTCGAGGAGATCCGCTCAGCCGGGGCCAGGGTCAAGCTCATCATGGACGGCGATGTCGCCGCCGGCGTGATGGCGGCCATGGAGCACCGCACCGGCATCGACGTGCTCATGGGCATCGGCGGCGCACCGGAGGCGGTGCTGGCCGCGTGCGCGATCAAGTGCATCGGCGGGGCCATGCAGGGGCGGCTGTGGCTGCGCGACGGCGACCAGGCCATGCTCGACGCCGAAGGCCTGCAGGCGGACCGCGTCCTCGAGCTCGACGACCTTGTGAATGGCGACAACGTCTTCTTCGCGGCCACCGGCATCACGGACGGCGAGTTGCTCGAGGGGGTGCGGTTTCTCGGCGAGAACCGCGCACGCACCCAGAGCCTGGTCATGCGCAGCTACTCCGGGACGGTGCGCTACATCGACGCGTACCACAGCCTGGCCAAGCTGCGACTGCGCCGCGAGGAGGCCGAAGCCGGGGGCGTCAGCGCGCTCATCACCGGCAAGGCCGAGGGCGTCGAGGAGCTGGCCCCCGGCTGACAAAGGGTCAATCGCGCCAGTCGGCGGCGCGCTTGCCATCACGGTCGCCGTGGGACAATCGCGCCAACCATGAAGTCGTTCCGCCCGAGCCCCTCGCTGATGCGCTGGTTCACCCCGGGGCTCTACATCAAGCGCTGGTTGCTGCTGCTCTTCGTCAGCATCGTGATGATCAGCCTGGCCGTCGGCTACGTGCTCCGCGACATCTACAGCAGCAACGTCCGGTTCCCCTCTTTCGTTCAGACGATCACCCTTCAGTTCCTCCCGCGCGCCGTGCGAGCGATCCTTTTCGCCGCAGCCGGCATCGGCATCCTGCTGCTCTGCTTCTACAAGCTCGGCCAGTCGCTGCTCGGCCCCTTCCTGCGCGCCGGCAGCACCAGCGAACGGCGCAACCTCATCGAGCACCTCTACGCGCATCGCCAGCTCGCCAAGGGACCGCGGGTGGTGGCGCTGGGCGGAGGCACCGGGCTGAGCACCCTGCTCCGCGGCATCAAGAAGTACACCGGCAACATCGTCGCGATCGTCACCGTGGCCGACGACGGGGGCTCGAGCGGGCGGCTGCGCGAGGAGTACCGCGTGCTTCCGCCGGGCGACTTCCGCCAGTGCCTCACCGCCCTCGCCGAGACGGAGCCGCTGATGACCCAGCTCTTCCAGCACCGCTTCACGGGGGAGGGCTCGCTCGGGGGCCACTCCTTCGGCAACCTCTTCATCATGGCCATGGCGGAGATCACTGGAGACTTCGAGCACGCTCTCCGCGAGTCGGGGCGAGTCCTGGCGGTGCGCGGCACGATCGTCCCCAGCACCCTCAGGGACGTCGTGCTGTGTGCAACGTCCGGCGACACGGTGCGCGTCGGCGAGTCCCACGTGCCCCACGCCGACGGCGAGGAGCGTATCGACCGCGTGTTCCTCCAGCCCGACTCGCCACCGATCAACCCCGAGGCCGAGGCAGCCATCCTCGACGCGGAGCTGGTGATCATCGGGCCAGGCTCGCTGTACACGTCGATCCTCCCCAACCTGCTCGTCGATGGCATGGTCGAGGTGCTCAGGGCCACGCCGGCGATCAAGGTGTACGTCTGCAACGTCGCCAGCCAGCCCGGCGAGACCCAGGGATACACCGTCAGCGAGCACCTCACCGCCATCGAGGAGCACGTCGGCGGCAACCTCTTCGACTACGTGATCGTCAACAGCAACCTGGCGCCGGCGCTGCCGGCCTCAGCACAGGCGGCCGGCACCTCGCGCATCCTCTTCGACCGCGACGAGGCATCGCGCAAGCCGGTGCACTACATCCTGGCCGACGTTGTGTCGCCGGCCGTGTCGTCGCACCACGACCCCGAGAAGCTGGCGCGTGTGATCATGAAACGCATCTGGCGGTAGCGAAGCCTGCATCGAGCAAGCCGGGGCAGATGCCCATCTCCGCCATCGCAACCTCAATACAGCAGGTCGTGCCGGAGGCGCCGGTTGATGGTGTTGGCCGCCCGCTCGCCCCATCGCTCCCAGGCTGCATAGGCGCGCGGCCGCACCGGGAGATCCCAGGTGCCGACGAACTCGGTGACGGCGTCGCTGAAGCCGGACTTGAAGCGGTACAGGCCGAACAGGGGGTGCGTGTCGTTGAGCTGCGATGCGGGTGGCACGGCGACGAGGTCGTAGGTGCGCACCCCGCGCGTTCGCAACCACCGCATCACCTCCCATTGCAGCAGGTGCGGGGCCATCAGCTCGCTGTGCTCCTTGATCGACCCGCCGTCCTTGTACCAGCCGTGGCTGCCGAGGTACGTGGCGAACACCCCCGCGAGGACCTGGCCCTGCCACGTCGCGAAGAACAGCTGCGCCTGGCCGCTGGCCGCCTGCAGCTCCCAGTAGCCGCGAAAGTACTTCTCCGAGCGCAGGAAGAAGCCGGCACGCTCGCGGGTGGCCGCCATCAGCGAGTACATGGTGGCGATGTTGGCGTCGCTCATCTCGACGGGCGCGATCTCGACGCCCCGCCGCGCGGCGAGCCTGATGTTGTACCGGGTCTTCGGCTTGAACGCGGCGATCAGCGCGTCTTCGTCGCGATCGAGGTCGACGATGATGGTGGCACGGCTCATCTGCACGTCACTTCGGGCTTTGCGCAAGCCGG
>JANWHI010000016.1 GCA_025450495.1 Candidatus Dormiibacter sp.
ACTGCGTCAAGGGCCGGCGCGTGTACATCGAGGGGCGGCTGCGCACCCGCGAGTACGACGGCAGCGACGGGCTGCGGCGGCACACCACGGAGATCGTCGCCGAGACAATGAAGCTGCTCGACCGGCCGCAGACCGACGACCATGCGCCCAGGAGCGGCGACGAGGAGGCGGTCGTGGCCGTCGAGCCCGGCGACGCTGGAGGCGCCGGCGACGGCGGCAAGTCGCAGCGTCGACAGCAGGTGGCTGTGCCCGGCTGATCGCCGCGATCAAGGACCCGCCATCGGTCGCCGGTCCCGGTGGATCGGTGGTGGCGTAGCGTCGAGCGTCGATCCCGGAGCGTGGGCCACCCGAGCTCACGCTCCATGGGGCGCAACCCTCTCCAGACGGGTGACCAGGTCATCGAGCACCTTGTCCTGGGCCTGGAGGTGGGCCTGGAGCTGCAGGCATTCGGCGAGGATCGCCTCCGCGTCGCTGTAGGTCTGCTGCGAGCGCTTGTCGGCGGCCGCGGACTGCACGTTCTGACCGACGATGATGATCGGCAGCAGAACCAGCTGCAGGAAGGTCTGCGCAATCCAGCCGACGATGATCACCGTGTTCCCGCTCGAGATCGCTCCGGGCAGGCTGATGAGCGCCAGGATGGTGAAGATGTATGCGGCCCACATCGTGCCCACCACCGTGGTGATGAGGACGCCGACCTTTCCATTGAACCCGAGCCGCTCCTGCACGGCGGTCGTCGTGGCCGGCCCCTCGTGCTGACGCTGACCGATGCGCGGATGGGGGACGTGGTGGAAGATCTCGCGGTGCGCGCCTGGGTTGGCGCCGGTGGTTTCGGTCATCGTCGGTCTCCGGTTCGGGTTGGTTTGCTGCAACTGTCACACGCGTTCGTCGGTTTGGGGACAACTCACCGCGGACGGATGGAGGCCGTCTGGTAGCGTCGCCGGGTGACCAACCGCCTCGCCGCCGAAACCAGCCCGTACCTCCTCCAGCATGCCGAGAACCCTGTGGACTGGTACCCGTGGGGCGACGAGGCGTTCGCGCAAGCTCGCGACCGCGACCGCCCCGTGCTCCTCAGCATCGGCTACAGCGCCTGCCATTGGTGCCACGTCATGGCCCACGAATCCTTTGAGAACGAGCGCATCGCCGCCTTGATGAATGAGCTCTTCGTCAACATCAAGGTGGACCGCGAGGAGCGCCCCGATGTCGACTCGATCTACATGCAGGCGGTCCTCGCCATCAGCGGCCATGGCGGGTGGCCGATGACGGTGTTCCTGACGCCCCTCGGTGAACCGTATTTCGGCGGCACGTACTTCCCACCAGAGGACCGGCAGGGTATGCGCGGCTTTGCCTACGTGCTCAATGCCGCCGCCGAGGTGTACCGCGACCGCCGCGACGAGGTGAGCGCTGCCGCCGACCGGCTGCGCCAGGTTCTCGAACCGCCGGCGCTGGCGGCAGGGGCTCCTTCGACGACGAGCCTCGAAGCGGCGACAGCTCTCCTGCTCTCACAGGCTGACCCGCACAACGGCGGCTTCGGTGGCGCTCCCAAGTTTCCTCATCCAGCTGCGCTCGACCTCCTGCTGCGGCGCCATCGCGCCACGGGCGACCGCGACTCGCTCGGGGTCGTCGCGCTGGCACTCGATCGGATGTCGCGCGGGGGCATCAACGACCAGATCGGCGGTGGCTTTCACCGCTACACCGTCGACACGACCTGGTCGGTGCCGCACTTCGAGAAGATGCTCTACGACAATGCACAGCTGGTCCCGGTCTATCTGCACGCCTATCAGTTGACCGGCGAGATGCGCTGGCGACGCGTGGTCGAGCAGACCCTCGACTATGTGCTCGCCGAGCTGGCCCTCCCCGGTGGTGGTTTCGCCTCATCACAGGACGCCGACTCGCCAGGCGGCGAGGGGTCGTACTTCGTGTGGACGCCGCAGCAGCTGGGCGAGGTCCTCGGCCCGGAGAAAGGCGCCCTCGCCGCACGACTCTTCGGGGTGACCGAAGCTGGCAACGTCGAGAACGGCAGCACGGTGCTGTCGATGCCGTACCCGATCGACGAGGTGGCCCACAGCCTCGGCCTCACCGAGGCGGACCTGCAGAGCACCCTCGACCGAATCAGGCAGCATCTCTTCGCCGCTCGGCGGCAGCGCGCGGCGCCGGCCCGCGACGACAAGGTGCTGACCTCATGGAATGCCCTGATGCTGGCTGCGCTCGCCGAGGCAGGTGCTGCTCTCGAACGACCGGCGTACATTCAAGCAGCCCAACGCAACGCGGACTTCCTGCTGAGCGCGCTGCGACCTGATGGCGTGCTCCTGCGGACGTGGAAGGACGGCAGCGCCAAGATCACCGGCTTCCTGGAGGACTCCGCCTACCTCGCCGACGCCCTGATCACGCTGTACGAGGCGATCGGCGAGGCAACCTACCTGGAGTCCGCCGGCCTTCTTGTCGACGACGCGCTGCTCCGATTCAGCGATGGCGGCGTCCTCTACGACACCGCCTCTGACGCACCGGCACTGGTGGTGCGACCGCGTACCATCGACGACAACCCGGTCCCCGCGGGGCAGTCGGCGCTGGCGTCCGCGTTGCTCCGCCTCGCCGCGCTCAGGGGCGACGCCCCGCTGCGCTCGCGAGCGCTGGAGATCATCGGCTCGATGGCGTCGCTGGTCGCCCGCTCACCCCTGGGGGTGAGCTCGATGGCGTGTGTCAGCGACCGCGCCGTGGCGCCGTCACGCGAGATCGCGATCAGCGGCGACCGCGAGGATGCCAGGACGCACGCACTGGTGCGCGCGGTGCACGGCACCTGGATGCCAGACGCGGTCCTGGCCTGGGGTGAAGCGGACGGTATCGCGCTGCTGGCCGATCGTCCTCTGGTCGACGGCGCACCGGCCGCGTACGTCTGCGAGAGCTTCGCGTGCAAGCTGCCGGTCACCGATCCGCCTGAGCTCGCGGCGCAGCTGACGCCGTCGCGGCCCTGAGCAATCCAACACCTCAGCACGATAGTGTGCTGAAGAGCACGAGCGTGGCGATCAGGTTGAAGCTGCCGTGCACCAGGACCGTTGGCCAGACGCTGCCAGCGTGGTGGTAGAGGATGGCGAGCACGATGCCGGTGCTGAAGATCGGCAGGAACAGCGTCAGCTGCAGGAAGCCGATGTGCTCGAGCGAGAACAGCATCGCTGAGACCAGCACAGCCCACACCAGCGGGAGCCGGCCGCGCAACCAGCCGAAGACCATGCCGCGGAACACGATCTCCTCCACCATCGGAGCCACGATGACGACGCCGACGACCGCCATCCACAATGCCCCCTGGTACGCATTGCGGATGTCGATGCACTGGTTGGCGGGGGCCTGGGGGAAGAGGCTCTGGCTGAGCAAACCGGTGATCGACTCGAGCAGGAAAGCGAGGAAGATGAACGGAAGGGCGGCGAGGAGCCAGCGCCACCCCACGCGACGAATCCCCAGCGCGGCAAGGGAGGCGTGGCGGCGCACCTTGACGAACAGCAGCACCAGCAGAATGAGCGCGCCGTACGCGGTGATGTCCGAGACCAGTGCCTCGATCGGTCGGCGCGTCGTCAACGCCAACCCGCCCAGCATCAACCTGACGGCAGCGACCGTCACGAACTGCACCGCATACGAGAGCGGCAGGAGTAGCACAACCACGGGGGCGACGTCGGTCCACGTCCAAGGCACACGCTCGACTGCGGCGGTGGCGCTGCTCGTGGCTGGGATCGCGTACGGCGCGCGCTGCTGGGCTGACGCCGTCCAGGTCGCGGAGGGCGGCGGTGGTGATGGTGGTGGCGGCTGTCGCTGCAGCGGCGGTGGCATCGCCGGCGGCAGCGGCGGGGGTGGCGGCGGCCAGGCGGCCACGGTCCATGCTGGCGCAGCCGAGGTTGGCCATCGCGGCATGTGCACCACAACCGTCTCGGCGAATAGGTCGGACCATCCGCGGCGGTCGCTGCGCACAAGGCCCCAGGCCATGCCGAGCCCGACGCAGAGCACCGAATAGAAGAGACCGCAGAGTCGCAGCACCACCTGGCTCGACGTTGGCGCGGTGACTCTGTCGGCTGAGCGAAGCGCGCACTCGCGGGCACGCATCCCCACGGTGCCCCCGCGACGCCAGCCGAAGTACAGATAGGTGATCGGTCCGAGGTACAGCGCCGACTGCGTCAGCGCTCGAGCCAACCCCGCGGCCACGCCGATGCGCCCGGCGCCGAGGTTGGCACCGCCAACCCCGGTGGCCTGGATGAGGATCCCGCCAACGATGAGCGCGCCGATCTCCCCGCCGACGATGATGGCGAGGTCGATCAGCGCCGCGCTGGCGCGCCGTCCGACTCCGGCCGTCCGCGGCAATCCCGCATGGGGAGTCGATGCGATCAACGCGAGCGTGAGGTCAGAACTGCCCGCAGCCGGCAGAGTGTCCCGCGGTCTCCAGCGGTGGCAGCCCACTGAAACGAGGCCACATCCGCTCATCTGTGACCGGGAGGAAGTCACCCGTGTGCTCGTCCTGGGCATACGCAAGCCGCGGACCACGCTCGATCAGCTCGTGCATCGCGGTGAGGAGCGCGTCGATGTCCCGCTCGGTGGTGCCGATGCCGAACGATGCCCGCACGGCACCGGGGATGCCGGCGCGCTCGCCGCGGCGGAGTGAGCTGCGGACAGAGTCGGCCGCGGCTGCGTCGATGCCGAGCAGGTGGGTGATATAAGGGTGGGCGCAGAAGCAGCCGTGACGCACCCCGATGGCGTGCTCGGCGCTGAGCGCGGCAGCGACCAGGGCGTGGTGTAGCCCGTCGACGGTGAACGTCACCACGCCGAGACGGTCGACCGCCGGGCCGTCCCAGAGGCGCAGCCGCGTCACGCCGGGGAGGTCGGCAAACCCGGCGTCGACGCGCGCCAGCAGGTCGCTCTCGTGCTCGGCGATGCGGTCCATCCCCACTGCGGTCAGCGTGGTCGCCGCGACACCGAGCGCGATCGCCCCGATGACGTTGGGGCTGCCCGCCTCGAGACGGTCCGGCATGCCCGTCCAGAGAACGTCGTCGACGGTGACGAAGTCGACGGCGCCGCCTCCTGCGAGCAGCGGCTCGGCGTCGGCGACCAGCCCTGTGCGCACGACCAGCGCTCCGGCGCCGAAGGGCGCGTACATCTTGTGCCCGCTGAGCGCCAGGCAGTCGACGTCCATCGCCGCCATGTCGATGGTGCGATGGGGCGCGAGCTGCGCGGCGTCGACGCTGATGATCGCGCCGTGGGCGTGCGCGATTCTCGCCATCTCCGCCACCGGCATCACCTCGCCGGTGACGTTGCTTGCGCCGGTGACGGCGACGACCGCGACGCCACCGGACGCATCCCTCAGCGCGGCGTCCATCGACGCGAGCAGCGCGTCCGGCGAGCGCGGTGGCGGCAGGTGCAGGACGGGCCCGAGCCGGCGCCACGGCAGCATGTTGGCATGGTGCTCGATCTCAGTTGTGAGGACCGTGGCGCCGGCGGGGATGCGCAGGCACGCCGCCAGGTGGTTGACGGCGTCGGTCGTGTTGCGGACAAAGACGACCGAGTCATCGGGGCGCGCGCCAACGAAGGTGCCCACCGCCTGTCGCGCCGCCTCATACAGCCTGGTGGAGACCTGCGAGAGGTGGCCGGCGCCCCGGTGCACGCTGCTGTACCAGGGCAGGACATCGTTGACGGCGGCCACCACCGCGTCGAGCGCCTGTGTGCTGGCGGCGCAGTCGAGGTTGACGTACCGCTGCCGGGTGCCGTCGGCGAGGGGCACCTCCATGCCGCCGCCGCAGAGTTTGGGCCACGCCCGTGCGCTGCTGATCACGTCCACACCCTACGCCGGTCAGCCGCGCCGGCGCCCACCACCACCTGGCCGGTCCGAATCACGGTGGCCACCGGGTTGGCGCCGAGGTGATATGCCACGTCGATCCAGTGCGGGGTCGAGAGCACCACGGCGTCGCAGCGCAGACCGACCCGGAGGACGCCGCGGTCGGCCAGTGCGAGCGCCCTTGCTCCTCCGGACGTGGCTGCGACCAGCGCCTCCGCCGGGCTCAGGCCGGATGTGGCAACGGCGAGCGAGATCATCAGCGGCATCGATTCGGCGTACGACGTGCCCGGGTTGCAGTCGGTGGCAATCGCGACAGTGGCTCCCGCGTCGCGCAGACGGCGTCCCGGTGGGGGCGGCCCGCCGAGCACCAGCGCGGCGCTCGGAAGGATGACGCCGCTGACCCCGGCTGCGGCCAGGGCGCGGAGATCGTCGTCGGTGGCGTGCTCGAGATGGTCCGCGCTGGTCGCGTGAAGCTCGGCGGCAAGCTGTGCGCCGCCGCTGCGACTGCGCTGCTCAGCGTGAATCTTGAGCGACATACCGGCGCGGCTCGCCGCCGCCAGCACCCGCCGGCACTCCTCCACGGTGTATGCCTCCTCGTCGCAGAAGACGTCACAGAATGCGGCGCGCACGGCCGCTTCCTGCACCCCGCGGGCACACACATCGGTGATGAACTGCTCGCGGTCACCCTCGGGGGCGGCATGCAGCGCCAGGTATGTCGCGACGGCGTGGGGAAGATCGTCGCGCTCATCGAGCCCGAGAACGGCGTCGAGCTGACGAAGCTCGGCGTCCAGATCGAGGCCATAGCCGCTCTTCACCTCGACGGTGGTGGTGCCGTGTTCGATCATCCGTCGTGCGCGGTGCCCGGCGGCATCGCAGATCGTCGCCACCGCCCCCGCGGCGGTGCTGCGGATGGTGCTGCGAATCCCGCCGCCGCCGCGGGCGATCTCCTCGTAGCTCACCCCGGACGAGCGCAGCACGTACTCGTCGCCGCGGTCGCCCAGCCAGGCGATGTGGGTGTGGGCGTCGACGAAACCGGGGATCACCGCGGCGCCGTGAGCGTCGATGTCGATGACATCCCCGGTCAGGGGCGCGAACACCGCGCCGCGGCGCGAACCGGCGTAGCTGATGCGCTCGCCTGCGCACATCAGGACCGCGTCGTTGATCACGCCCGGGGCATCGCCGCGGTCGGGGTCACAGGTCACCAGGGCGCCGATATCGCGCACCACCAGCGTGATCGGATCGCTCAACACGGCGCGGCCGCGCGCCTGCGCGCCAGGAGCCCGGCGCACACGGACGTGAACGATGCCGACATGAGACGGATGGTGATGCCCGCCACGTCGGCCAGCGCATCGACCTCGCAGAGGTCGACCGCTGCGACATCCGGCTCGCCGCCGAGCAGCAGGGCTGCGTCGAGCAGGTCGCCGGGAGCGAGGCCACCGGGCAGGCTCGCTGGGCACGCGGGCGCGAACGCGCGGTCGACCACGTCGATGTCCAGGTCCACGTAGATGGCATCGGCGCCGCACTCGCGCAGCTGGGCGAGAGCGGCCGCCACCACCGCCTCGATTCCGCGTTCACGGACCTCGGCAACGCTGTGCGCGTGGATGCCCTGGTTCAGGGCCCACGCTGCATGCTCGCGGGCGTTGCCTAGCGGATGGATGCCGACCTGGGCGACGCGCTCGGCGGCGAGCCCGGATTCGATCAGCTCACGCACCGGCGTCCCGTTGGCGGAGCGGTCCACCACCGGCCGGCAGTCATGGTGCGCATCCAGGGTGAGCAGGCCCCATTGGCGATCGGGGTGCGCTCGGGCCATACCGCGGAAGGCGGGTCGGGTCAGTGAGTTGTCGCCACCTATGACGACAACGGTTGTCCCCGCGGCCGCCGCCGTGGCGACGGCATCCTCGATGCGAGCGTGTGCGGCCGACGCATCCGCGTCGTGCTGGTCACCCTCGACATCGCCGGCGTCGCGCACCCCCAGCGCCTCGATGTCCACCGACAAGCCCGCGTGCCAGGTGGGAAAGCGCGCCAGCGCCTGCCGGAACGCGGGCGGCGTCGACCATGCCTGCGATCGGCTGATCGACGCCTTCGAGATGGGTGCGCCGACCACGATGACGTCGGGCCGGCCGTCGCAGCCGCGTGCCAGCCACTCGCGCATGTTCACAACCCGTCCTCAGGCATCGTGCAGCATCGGGATGCGGACGCCCCGCTCGCGCGCGGCGGTGATCGCCTCGGCGTACCCGGCGTCGGCGTGACGCATCACCCCGGTCGCGGGATCGTTGCGCAGCACGAGCTCGATCCGGCGGTCGGCGAGCTCGGTCCCGTCGCATACCACCTGGGCCCCAGCGTGGATCGAGCGGCCGATGCCGACGCCGCCGCCGTGATGGACAGCGACCCAGGTGGCACCGCTCGCCGTGTTGAGCAGCGCGTTGAGGATCGGCCAATCGGCGATGGCATCGCTGCCGTCGCGCATCGCCTCGGTCTCACGGTACGGTGAGGCGACGCTCCCGGAGTCGAGATGGTCGCGGCCGATCACGAGCGGCGCCGACACCGCGCCGCTGCGCACCAGCTCATTGAAGCGCAGTCCGGCGCGGTGGCGCTCCCCGGCGCCGAGCCAGCAGATCCTCGCCGGCAGTCCCTGGAAGGCGACGCGGTCGCGCGCCAGGCGCAACCAGCGATGTAGGGACTCGTGACCTGGAAAGAGCTCGAGCAGCGCCGTATCGGTGACGGCGATGTCCTTCGCGTCGCCGCTGAGCGCCACCCACCGGAACGGGCCCCGTCCCTCGCAGAACTGAGGGCGGATGTATGCGGGAACGAATCCGGGGTACGCGAAGGCATCCTCGAAGCCACCCTTCTTGGCCTCGCCGCGCAGGGAGTTCCCGTAGTCGAACACCTCCGCACCGCGCTGCTGGTAGCCGACCATCGCCCTGCAGTGGCGCGCCATCGACGCGCGCGCCGCAGCGATGTACTCGTCGCGGTCACTCTCACGCAACCGCGCCGCCTCCTCGAGCGACATCCCGGCGGGCACATAGCTGAGTGGGTCGTGGGCGCTGGTCTGGTCGGTGATGGCGTCGATGGCCACCCCGGCGTCGAGCAGCGCGGGCAGGGCTTCGGCGGCATTGGCGACGACACCGACGGAGAGGGCGCGACCCTCTTCACGAGCCACGTCGCAACGGCGCACGGCGTCGTCGAGATCTTCGGCAACCTCATCGAGATACCGCGTTTCCACACGCCGGCGTACCCGCACCGGGTCGACGTCCAAGCAGAGCGCGACGCCGTCGTTCATGGTCACGGCCAGCGGTTGCGCTCCGCCCATACCGCCCAGCCCGGCGGTGGCGACCAGCCGGCCGCGCAGCGTCCCCCCGAACCGCCGGTTGGCCACGGCGGCGAAGGTCTCGAAGGTGCCCTGCAGGATGCCCTGGGTGCCGATGTAGATCCACGAGCCGGCGGTCATCTGCCCGTACATCGTCAGCCCGCGCGCCTCGAGGTCCCAGAACTGCTCCCACGTGGCCCACTGCGGCACCAGCAGCGAATTCGCGATCAGCACTCGCGGCGCCATCTCGTGGGTCCGCGCCACGCCGACTGGTTTGCCGCTCTGCACGAGCAGTGTCTCGTCGTCGCGCAGGGCGCGCAACGTGGCCACGATGGCATCGAAGCACTCCCAGCTGCGGGCGGCGCGGCCGCTGCCACCGTACACCACCAGGTTGTCCGGGTCCTCGGCCACCTCAGGGTCGAGATTGTTCATCAGGCAACGAAGCACGGCCTCGGTCTGCCAGCTCCGGCAGCTGAGCTGATCGCCGCGCGGAGCGCGGACGGCCCGGGCGCCGGCGCTCATGCGATCACCACGATGCCGGACAGCGCCGCGTCCCAGGCGCAGTCACGTAGCCACATCTCCGCCTCGGCGAGGTCGCCGGCGAGCACGCGATCGTCGCCTAGGTGGGACACGCGGTGACGCAGTGACGACACCACCGCCGCGGTTGCCGGACCGGCGCGCAGCGGCGTGCGCAGCTCGAGGGCCTGCGCGCCCGCCAGCAGCTCGACCGCCAGCACCTTCCTCAGTGTGGCCACGCTGCGTCGAGTGCGCAGGGCCGCGGTGAATCCCATCGACACATGATCCTCCTGGCCTGCGCTTGTCGACATACTGTGCACGGCGATCGGCGCGGCGGACGCGCGCAGCTCGACCACCATCGCCGCTGCGCTGTACTGGGCAATCATCAGCCCGCTGTTCAGCCCCGGCTCCTCGGTGAGGAATGCCGGGAGGCCACGCGACCGCGCCGGGTCGAGGAGCCGGTCGAGCCTGCGTTCGCTGATCGCCGCGACGTCGGCGCAGACGCTGGCGAGCATGTCGGCGGCGTACGACAGGGCCTGCCCGTGGAAGTTGCCGCCGCTGACCATGTGGCCGTCGAGCACCATCGGGTTGTCGACCACGGCGTGCAGCTCACGGACCACGCACTCGCGCGCGAATCCAAGCACGTCGCGGGCCGCGCCGTGCACCTGCGGCGTGCACCTCAGCGAGTAGGGATCCTGGACGGCGTGATGCGAGTCGCGGTGCGAGGCCACGACCATGCTGGCATCGAGCATGGCGCGAAGGTTCGCGGCACTGGCGGCCTGTCCCGGCGCCGGCCGCAGGGCAACCGCGTTCTCGGCGAAGGCCTGGGTGGTGCCGAGGAGCGCCTCGACGCTCAACGCCGCCACCACGTCGGCAGCGCTGAGCAGCGCTGCGAGGTCGTGCACGGCCAGCGCAAGAACGGCGCACATCCCGTCGGTGCCGTTGATCAGCGCGAGGCCCTCGCGCGCCCCGAGGGTCAGAGCAGCCAGCCCGCGCTCCGCGAGCGCAGCGGCTGCCGGGCGGCGGACGCTGCCGTCGCACACCCAACCCTCCCCGATCAGGCAGGCGGTGGCGTGCGCAAGCGGTGCCAGGTCACCAGAGGCACCCAGCGACCCGTGCTCGGGAACCCAGGGCACGAGGCCGGCGTTGAGCAACGCAGCGATCGCCTCGGGAAGGAGCGAGCGCACTCCTGAATACCCGGCGCACAGGGTGCGCGCCCGCAGCAGCAGCATCGCCCGAACGACCTCGGCGTCGAGCGCGGCACCCATCCCGGCAACGTGACTGAGCACCACCCGGCGCGAGAGGGTGGCACGGTCTGCCGGGGCGATCGCGCGGTCGGCGAGGGCGCCGAATCCCGTGGTCACGCCGTACGCGATGCTGTCGCTGCTCTCCAACTCCTCGACGACCGAACGCGACGGGGCCATGCGGCGGCGCGCCTCGTCCGCCACGCCGACCTCCGCATCCAGGCGGGCCACCGCGACAACGTCGTCGATGCTGAGGGGATCGCCGTCGAGAACCACCATCGCCGCGGCAGGGTACCGTCCGCCGCGCCTGGCGTGTGCCGGCCGCCGGGAAGGCAGAGCCCGACGCTCGGCTATCGTCTGGACATCGCCATGGACGCTCCGCCCCCGCGCCAGTTCCACCTCACCGGTGAGCTGCTGCCGCCGCCGCCGCCTCCTCCTCCTCCGCCGGGGGCCATCGCCACGATCGGGCTGGCACGGCCGGCACAGCGGCAGCGTCCCCGGCTGGGTGTCGTGGTTGCGCTGGCGCTGATCGCCGCGGTGGTCGGCGCGCTGCTGGGAGGGCGGGCGTCAGCGGAGGACGGCCGGATTGCGGCGACGACGGAGCTCGCCGCCGGCAACCCGGCGCGTGCGGTCAGCCTCGACGAGGCCGTGGCCGGCAGGAGCGGTTTTCTCATGGTGCTCGATCCCGGCGCGGCATCGAGCGCCGAGCACGACGCCCAGGTGGCCAGGCTGGCCTGGGCGCGGCAGCTGGCCGGTGCAGGCAAGTTCGATTCGGCGGTAGCCGTGCTGGCCAAGGTGCTGCAGCCCGCGCTGGTCGCGCAGGCAACGCAGACACGGGCCCAGATCCTCATCGACGCTGCGGCCACTGCGGTCAAGGCGGGTCATGCGCAACTGGCGCTGCAGCGGCTCAGCGAGGCTCAGCGGGGAGCACTGCCCGGCTCAACCATCCAGGCGATCGCCCGGCTGCGCGCTGCCGACGAGGTCAAGGCCGCCGCGGAGCTGGTCGCCGCCAAACACCCGACCGACGCTGTGGCCCTGCTCGACGATGCCGCCGCGCACGGCGCGGCGACGGCAGCGGCTCCTGCGTACCCGGCCACGCTGCTGGCTGCGGCGCGGTCGGAGATCTCGATGTCGGATTTCGAGGAGGGCGCGACCACCCTGCAACGCCTGGTGAAGGGTTTCGGCTCGTCGCCGCAGGCCGGCACCGCGCGCGCGCTTCTGGCCGCCGCGCAACCGGTGTCGGGGTCGTTGGTGGACACGGCCGGCCACGGCGCCAGCGGGCAGGTGCGGCTGAGCACCCACTTCACCCAGCTCCCCGGCGGCGGCTACGTGACCGCCGCACCGTTCTATACCGGCACTGCCGATGGCAACGGTGACTTCACCATCGCTGCCGTTCCAGTGGGCGGTCCGTACGTCCTCGAGTACTTCCGCGACCGCAACTGGATGACACTGGTTGACCCGCGCACCGACCAGCCCGCCAACCCGGTCACGGTCAAGCCGCTGGTGCCCGAAGACCTCACCTTCATCGTGCTCCCGTAGGAGCGACCCGCCCCAAAATCGTCATCCCGGCTGCCTACCATTGAGAACATGGGAGGGGAGCGGCCGCCGCGACGTCGCGCCGGCAAGGCAGGCTGGGGACAGGCGACGATCGAGTTCGCGTTCGTGGCGCCGCTGTTCTTCCTCTGCTTCTTCGCCGCGATCGACGCCGGGCTGTGGGCGATCCAGACGAGCGCCTCGGTATCGGCGGCCGACCAGGCGGCACGACTCGCCGCAGCCGCGGCCGGCACGCCGCAGAGCCAGGCCACTCCCACACCGGCTGTCCTGTTCGCGGCGGTGCGAATGCAGTTGCAGAGTGCGCTGTTCGGCACCCATGTCGTCGCCTGGTGCGATCCGGCCGGAGGTCCCTGCCCTTCATCGACTGTGGCGACAGCCCCGCAGGGCGATTTCGCGCATTGCCCGACCGACCCAGATGAGGTCGAACGGCATTTCGGTCCGCGCACGGTTGCTGTGTGTGACGACACCAGCGCCCCAGCCCCTCGGTGTCCCGCCGCGCCGCTGCCGCCGACACCTCGCTGCGGCGACCCACCGACAGTGACCGTCCACATCATCGGCTTCCTCGCCTCGCTCGTGCCTCCTCTGAGCGGGTTCGGCTGGCACGCCGGGGAGATACCCGTCGACGTGGTCGCCACCACGCACACACTGCGGTTCGCATCGTGACCGGCCCGCGGCGCCGCCATCCACAGCGCAGGAGCATGGACGCCCAGGCGGTGATCGAGACCGCGATCGTGATCCCGGTCCTGCTGGCACTCATCAGCGCGTTCCTCGCGATCATGGTGCAGGTGTCGGCGCAACAGGAGATCGATGCGGCAACCAAGCTGGCCGCGGAATCCTTCTTCCAGGCGCCACAGCTGGCAATCGACAGCGACGGCACCACCTGCTGCCCACAGACCGTCTCCGGGGTCGACTCGCTCGACACCAGCGGCATGCCCAAGGGATGCCGATTTGCGGCGGAGACCTTCTACGGCACCATGACCTTCCGCCGCTACCTGGTCTTCCCCGCCCAGCGCGACGTCGCCGCACATCCACTCTGCCGGCGCAGCGGAGCCTCCCTCGGCCGCGCCCAGAGATCGTTCGTCAGCTGTGACCTCGACGTCGTCGACGCCACCCTGAATCCGCCGCTGGGGCTGCGCGTGGTGCGCTGCACGGCCACAGCGACCCTCGACTTTTCGCGCACGCCCCTGGCCTGGGCGGTCCCGTGGAACCCGACGATCGCCTCGACCGCGGAGGCCATCCCGCCTCCGTTCCGTCAGTGAAAGCCGCGGCGCGCCCGCAGCAGCGCGGCCAGATGATCATGATGATGGCGCTGGCGTTCGCCCTGTTTCTCTTCGGCTTGGTCGCACTCGTCGCCGACGCCGCGTACCTGTTCGTGTGGTCGTCGCGCGTGCAGGCTGCCGCGCAGAACGCTGCCCAGGCTGGAGCCAACTCGGTTGACCCACACTACCTGTACGGTCAGAGCACCCATCTCGTCAACATGGGAGCGAGCGGCGGCCTGATGGCCTTCGCGCGAGGCTGCGTGCAGATCGGTGACGAGTCCGCACAGCTCACCCAGACGGGTGGTGTGGCCGAGACCGCCGATGTCCCACAGGCTGCCGGCAACGGCGTTCGGTGCGTCAGCGATGGGTGCGAGGTCTTTGCTTCAGTGGAGAAGACAGTGCAACTGCCCCTCCCCCTGTTCGGCGACAGCGTTGTGGTTCGTGGGGTGTACTACGCCGCGCCGGTGATCGGCGCCACCACCGCGGCGGCCACACCGTGCACGCGCGGGGCGTGGGTCAGCGTCGCGCCGGCGTCGATCCCCTGACTGCTGTCGAGCCGCGTCGGACGCGCCGGCGCCGGGGAGGCCCGAGGTGCCAGCCCTGGCCAAAACCGACACCGAGGTCGCGAAGCGCGCGGGCCTGAGCGTCGGTCTCGACGCCCTCGGCGACGCAGTCCGCCCCGATCTCGGACGTGAAATGGCACAGGCCGCTGACCAACGAGCGGCGGGCGACATCCGTGTCCACATCGCGGATCAGCGAGACGTCGAGCTTCACGATGTCGGGGCGGATCAGCAGGATGTGATTGAGGCTCGAGAAGCCGGCGCCGGCATCGTCGACGGCGAGGCGGATGCCCCGCCGTCGCAGCCGCTTCAGCGGGGCATCGAGGGCAGCGTAGTCGTCCACGGGAGCGTGCTCGGTCAGCTCGACCACGAGGCGTTCGCCGTCGACTGCGCTGAGCAATTCGGGGAGTTGCGATGACAGCAGGGTGTGCGGCGAAACGTTCACCGATAGATACGCACCGTCCGGAAGGCTCGAAAGCTCCTCGAGCGCGAGGGTGAGCAACACCAGCTCGAACTCCTCGCCGAGGCCGAGCACCGCCGCGTCGCGGAACCAACTGTCGGCGCTGCGGACATCGCGCGCGGAGATGTCGCTCAACGCCTCGTAGCCGGCGATCGCCGACGTGGCCAGGTGGACGACGGGTTGGAGGAGTGTCCGGGCAGGAGCCAGGCCGAAGGAGCGACGGATGTCATCACCGCGGCGGAGATGGTCGACAGCGCGTTGCAGGAGCGTCCGCAATGGGGCGGGCAGCGGAACCCGCCGACCGTTCACCTCGAGGAGCACGTCGCTGTCCGAGTCGACAAGACGGCACAAGAGGTCGACGGCAGCGCGATCGCCCTCGCTGGAGCCGGCAAACAGTGCTTCGAAGGGTGCTGGGACGGATGTCGGCATCGGCAGCAGCCACCCTACCCCAGATTCGCGCCCTTGGGTCATCGATGGCGCGCAACGGCGCTGCGATGGTGCGCACCGCGTGCGCGTGTGATGGTGGGATCAACCGCGCAGCGGCGATGCCGGCGGACCGTACGAAGCCACCGGCGGCGGCATCGGTGGGCCGCTCGGCCGGGGACCGCCGCGCAGATACGCGTCCCAGATCTGGTTGAGCTCCATCTGCAGGTAGAGCACGTGGAGGCTGAAGAGGAAGGAGAGCAGCAGAGAGATCAGCGGGGTGGCGCCTTCCCCGGGCCGACCGGCACGTTCTTGCATCCGGGCGATGCGGCCGGTGGTGCGCCAGATCGACACGAACGGCGGCACGATGAGGATGGAGCCGGGAATCAGCGCCAGCACCGCGACGCCCGGCCGGATCGTCGGGTCATCGAGAAAGCGCCTCGCTTCGTTGTTGATCTTGTACCACCACACGAAGTGGTAGATGCCCAGGGTGATGAGCGGCAGCCCGATCCACACGGCCAGGGGATTCCGTCGCTTGTAGCTGCTGTTGCCGATGACCACGGTGGTCGCCATCACGTTCCTCCCGGGTAGGCTCAGAGGCGGTTGGTCGCCACACTCTACCCTGCGGTGGAGGGGCGCGACCCACCCCCCAGCGCTCAGATTTCCACGTCGCGCAGCGCGTTGATGGCGGCGGCGACGTCCAGCAGCGGCAGGCCGGCGGCCTCTGAGAGTGAGATGGCGGTGTCGCCGCGCACCTCCACGTTGATGAGGCGGTGGCATTGCACCAGAACGTCGAGGTCGGCGGCACTCATCGGTTGCACCGCCATGACCCCGCGCATCACCACCCAGTCGCGCGTCACCCGAAAGCCGAGGCCGGCGAGTTTGCGTCCCTGCACTGCGATATCGCTGAAGCCCGGACACCAGGCGCCCTCCACGCGGCCGACCTCCGTCGTCACGCCCAGCGTCGCCAGGGAGGCATCAAACCAGCGACGCAGTGAGCGCATCATCCAGTCGAGCGGCAACGGCTGGCCGGGCCCCGGGACACCGATGGCACAGAGGCCGAGCCACGCGTCGCCGCCGATGATGAAGGTTCCTCCGACGGGACTGGTGACGACCGCGGGAACGCACTCGATCTGGCGCACCCGCTCCACCAGCTCGGCACTCCTTGCCAGCCCGGCACCGAGCGCAACGCGGCGCACGGTGGTGCGCAGCTGCACTGCGATGTCGCCGGCGCCAGGCTTGGTGTGCCAGGGGATCTCGGGCGGATCGTCGACGTAGCGCTCCGCCGAGATCTCAGCGACCCTGACGCGCGCCGCAGTGCTATCGCTGGACAACGTCGTGGCTGCTGCTGTCTGTGTCTCGTCCACGGGAGCCACACTAGCAGCGGGCGGGAGTCCCTCAGCTCTCAACCGAGCTCGTGGCCCGCCGGCACGCGAAAGTGGGAGGCTCGGATGCGATGCACAGCGGGCAAGGAGAGGCTGTCGAGCAGCGCCCGTCCTGACGGGGCACCGAGGCCGGTCGTCGCGTCCCAGCCGGGGTGCGCCGAGTACGCGTCATTGTCGCCCGTGCTGATGTCCGTGAACGCCCTGTCGCGGGACGCGTACAGGAGGGGAAGAACGTTACCCAGGCGGTGGTCGGTCGACGCGGCGATGAGCGAAAACAGCGCTGTCCACAGCGGCGCCACCGCGGAGGTGCCGCCAACCACGGAGTCGACCCCGCAATGGTGGATCACATACCCGGTGAGCGGGTCGGCGTTCGCCGCGACATCAGGCACCCCTCGTCCCTCGACCCCGCCGTCCACCGACACCGGCCGGATCCCGGCGGCGGCCTGGTAGCGGGGGATGGCGAAATGGCCACTCACACCGCCCCCGGTGGCCCCCTGACCGGCACGCAGCTCGTTCCACGCCTCCTCGCGGAGCCGCCGGCCGCCGTCGGCGAACAGCCGCGTGCCGCCGCAGCCGACAGCATTCGGCGCCGACGCGGGGTGATCCACATGTTGGTGCCCGTCGTGGCGGGCGTCGGTGGAACCGTTGTCACCGGCGGCCACGCTGTGCGCGATGCCGCGAACGGCGCCGAGCTGAAAGGCACGGTCCATCGCATCCATGGCTGCCGGCGCCCAGCGATCTTCGGGTGCCCCCCAGCTGGTTGACACCGCGGTGTAGTCGCGCCCGTCGGTCGCGAACGCAGCTTCGAGGTTGGTGAAACCGCGGTCGGTGTTGGGGGCGTACTTGATGACGATCTGCACGTCAGCCTGGGGTGCGCAGCGCGCCAGCACTCCGGCGATCACCTGCCAGTCGAGCGCCACCTCTGTGTCGGGCCCGAAGGGATCGGACAGGGGTCCCCAGCCCTGCACGGCCTCCTCGACGACGCGCAGTCGTGGGTTGGCGGCGCGGAACGCGGCAAGGTCGGCACGGTGCACGGCCCCGCCAAGCTCGGCGATGCCGACCGTGATGCGCGTGTTCGCACCACCGTCGGGCAGCATGGGGAAGTCGTAGATCTCCGCAAGCTGCTCTGGTGTGTAGCTGTACGGAGCCACCACACCCCGAGGCAACACCGAGATCCGGGGGCGGGCGATGGGGCGGTTGCAGAGCCCGAGCGCAGCCGTGACGATGCCGTCCAGCTCTCGGGGCACGCTGAGCTCGTGGTGGTGATCGCGGTAGATGCTCACCGTGCCGGTGCGAGTTTCACGCTCGACGTAGCGCTCCACGTTGACCGAGAACGCCCGTGCCAGCGCGCCGACGGAACCGCTCACATCGAGCGTGTTGGTGGCGCCGTCGAGCCGGCGCACACGCAGGCCTGAGTTGGCCGCCCATCTGCCCACGGACGCGATGTCATCCGCGTGAGCGCTGTGCGTGTGCACCAGCTCAGCCGAGCCCACATAGCGCCGCAACTGCACCTGCGTGGCCTGCTGCCGCGCCAGCCGGACACCGACGCCGTCGGTTCGCGGATTCTCCCGGAGGTGCAGGGTCATCGCCGCGGGCGCGGCGAGCTCGCCGGCGGTGAGCGGGCGGGTGCTGATGTCGTGCGAACCGGTGGGGCGGAGCCGTGCGCTGCCGGCGAGACGGACGGTTGCGGCCATTGCGACAAACCTCGTGAAGCCGCTGGCGACGCCGGCGACGCGGAGAGAAACCGGCGATCCTGCCACCACGCCGTGCACGCGTTGGGATGGTGCGCCGTGTCTGGTGCGGATGGAGTCGCTTTGTCCGCTGCTGGTCCGTCAGCCGGCGGCAGTGCGCGCAGTCTCGATGGCCGCCAGGGCGGTGTGGTTCTCCAGCGACGAGAGGTCACCGGGGTCGTCGCCGAGGAACACCGCACGCACGATGCGCCGGAGAACCTTGGCGTTGCGCGTCTTGGGCAGCTCGGAGATGACAAGCACGGCCCTGGGTCTCAGTGCCTTGCCGAGCTCTGCGGTCACGCAACCAGACAGCTCGCCGCGCAGCACATCGCTGTCCGCAATCCCGGGCCGCAGAACCACGAAGCACAGCAGCGCCTCGCCCTTGACCGAGTCGGGCACGCCGATGGCGGCCGCCTCGGCAACTGCGGGATGCGCGACCAGGGCGGACTCGACCTCGGCGGGGCCCAACCGCTTGCCGGCAACCTTGATGGTGTCGTCGCTGCGGCCGCGGATGTACCACAGCCCGTCGTCGGCGATCTCCGCCCAATCGCCGTGCACCCAGATGTTCGGCCAGCGCGACCAGTAGGTCTCCAGATATCGCTCTTGATCGCGCCAGAAGCCGTGGGTCATTCCCGGCCACGGTGAGCGCACCACCAGCTCGCCGACCGTGCCGCGCACGCTGTTGCCATTGTCGTCAAGAACATCAGCGTCCATACCCGGGCAGGGGCCTGCGAACGCGCAGGGGTTGAGCGGCGTCAGCATATTGCCGCCGAGAATGCCGCCGCTCACCTCTGTCCCGCCGCTGTAGTTGATGATCGGGCAGCGGCCGCCACCGATCTTCTCCAGGAACCACAGCCAGGGGTCGACGTTCCATGGCTCGCCGCTGGAGCCGAGGACTCGGAGCGCCGAGAGATCGTGGACGCCGGCGGGCTCATCACCATGGCGCATCAGCGCTCGCACGACGGTCGGAGCCACGCCGAGCACCGACACGCGGTGACGCTCGACGACCGACCAGAGCCGGTCTGGACCGGGATGGTCGGGCACGCCCTCGAACACCACCAGCGCTGCCCCGATGGTGAGAGCCCCACAGATCGCCCACGGCCCCATCATCCAGCCGATGTCGGTGAACCACAGCAGGCGATCGCCGGGGCCGACGTCGAAGCAGTGCGCCATGTCCTGGGTCGCTTTGATCGGGAAGCCCCCCTGCACGTGCACTGTGCCCTTGGGACGCCCGGTGGTGCCGCTGGTGTAGATGAGCATGAAGGGATCGTCGGCGTCGCTGTCGTGGGTCTCCGCGACCGAAGGCTGCGCCGCCGTGATCTCGTCGTACCAGACATCGCGCGGGCGTTGCATACCGACATCGAGGTTGCCAAGCCTGCGAACCACCACGATGTGTTGCAGCGACGGTGTCTGTTCGGCGACGTCGTCGGCCACCGGCTTCATCGGGATCGGCGCGCCGCGGCGCAGGAATCCGTCGGCGACGACAAGGATCTTGGCCTCGCAGTCGCGCAGTCGCGCCACGATCGCACCGGCGCCGTAGCCACTGAACAGCGGAGTGACGATCGCGCCCACCTTCGAGCATGCCAGGAAGGTGGCGACGGTCTCCGGGAGCATCGGCAGGCAGAGCCCCACCACGTCGCCAGGACACACCCCGAGCTCACGAAGGGCGTTGGCGCAGCGAGAGGTCTGTGCAGCAAGCTCGAGGTAGGTCCACGAACGGCGATCGCCGTCGTCGCCTTCCCAAACAACAGCGTCGCGGCCGGGCGTGGCCCGGGCCCAGCGGTCGACGGCGTTGGTGGCGAGGTTGAGCCGTCCGCCGGTCCACCAACGGGTGAACGGCAACCCGGCCGAGGAGTCGCGCATCCGGTCGGGACGCTGCTGCCAGCCGATGCCGATGTCGTCGACCGTGGCGCCCCAGAAATGCTCTGGGTCGCGTCGCGCAAGCTGGTTGAGATCCTCGAGCGTGTCCACACCGAGCTTGGTCATGAACGACCGCAGCCGGCTCTTCTCCACCTGTGCGGGCGTTGGCTTCCAGGCGAAGGACGACATGGTGGAGGTATCGCTGGCCGTCACGCTGCGCACCATAGGCCGGGCCACGGCCGGTTCGCCACCGCCGCCGTCGTCGGTCAGATGGCCCAGGCCAGGCAACCGGCGGCGGCCACGCCCGCAGGGGCGAGGTACCCGGCGGGGAAGATCGAGCACGGGTTCACCGGGACACCGCCGACATCGACCTCAAAGTGAAGGTGCGGTCCAGTGCTGTTGCCGGTGCTGCCGACCGACCCGAGCGGCTGGCCGGCAGTGACCGCGACGCCGTCACCGACGGCAACGCCGCTCAGATGGCCGTACAGGTAGACCACCGGCCTGCCGGTGGTCACCGGCGGAGCGAGCAGGATGTGCACGCCGAATCCGGTGGAGGACTCGACGACGTGGACGATGCCCGCCGCAACCGCGAAGACCGGGCTACCGTAAGCGGCGGCGAGGTCGATGCCCGTGTGGAAGCGCTGGTCAGTCGGGTGAGCTGCGTCGGGGGGGCAGCTGTATGGAGCCGGTGGCCGGCCTTCGACGGCGACGCCGGTGCATCCGAACCCCTGGCTCACAGCGAACGTGTGGGGCTGCAGCGGCTCGCCGCTGGCCGAGACGAGGGCGGCGCCGCCGAGTGTGAAGCCGTCGGCCTGGCTGCCGCCGGCCGCGCCGCCGGTGATGCCGGAGACGAGACCACTCACCAGCGAGAAGACCATGAACAGCGGCAGCGCGACGACGGCGATGGCCACCAGGCAGCCACAGCCGACCCATTTGCGGATGCTGCGTGCCGCCAGCAGCTGCGCGGCGACCGCCGGGACCGACATCTACGCCACGTTGGCGCTGCGACCCGCCGGCGCAGGCGACATCGTCGCACGCGTGTCGGCAATCGCCATGATCGCCGGTCCCGGCACGACGTCAACGACAGTCCGCTCAGCGCCGGCCAGCAGCACCCCCCTCCCGGGGCTCGACGGGCAGATCGCAGCCAGCTCCTCGCCGCGCAGCTTGAAGACCTCGCGCACCTCGTCGAGCACCGCCTCCTCGGTGCCGAGGACGAGCTTCGACGCGGAGGTGGCGGCGAGCGTGCGGCCGAGGTCGGTGCGCACGAAGTCCTCGACGCGCTGGGAGAGCATCCAAACACCGGCGCCATGCTTGCGCGCCTGGCGCACCAGCTGACCGAGCACCTCGCCGGCGTCGGGGTCGGAGGTGATGCGGTGGGCTTCGTCGACGACCACGATCATCCGGCCGCGCCGTTTCCCGAGCGCCGCGAGGATCGCCGTGAGCAGAACGGCCAAGGCCGGGGTGAGGTCCGCGCCATAGTTCATCGCGAATGTTTTGAGCCCGATCGCGATCGGGCCAGCGTCGACTGAGAATGTCGACGGCCGGTCGAAGACCGCAGCGCGCATCCCCTGCGTGAAGCGACGCAAGCGTGCGGTGATGACGCGACATCGATCGCGCTCACGGTCGGTGAGAGCGCGCGGCAACGATGTGCGCTGCAGAAAGTCGACGAGTTCCCGCATCAGCGCCTCTGCGGCCCCGGCGCGTTTCCGTGCTGCGAAGAAGTCGACGAGCTCGCCGTGCAGCCAGCCCTGGTCCTCGTCGGGAAGGCGGCGTATTGGCCGGCCTTCGCGGACTCCGCGGTCATCGCCGGCCATGACCGAGAGGATGGGCAGCACCAGCCCCGCCGAGGTGTCGGCCGACGCGTCCGGGGCGACGCCCAGACAGTTGAGCGCCTCGGTGCCGAGGTCGAGGTACCGCCCACCGACTGCATGCATCACCGCGCCGTACTCGGAGTCGGGGTCGATGACCACCGCCGCGACGCCCTCCATCACGTGGCGGAGCAGCAACGTCTTGGCCGCCATCGACTTGCCGGCGCCCGAGCTGCCGACCACGACGAGGTTGTGGTTCGGCTGGCTCCAGATGGAGAAGTACGCCGGTGTTCCGTTGAGCACGTTGATGCCGAGGAGCGGTGCCGACACGTCGGCGAACGGCGTGCCCAGACATGGCAGCATCCGCGCAACAACAGAGTCGGATGTCAAGATCAGGCTGCGTGCAAGCGGCGCGCATCCCGGCGAGAGCGCGAGCGCCGGCAGAAGGCCCGGCCCGGTCACCTCAGTTGTCCGGAAGCCGTGCGCCGCCAGGATGGCACCCAGTCGTTCCGCCGCCTCCAGCGTCCTGGCTCGCTCCCGGTCCGCAACGCACACGGTGAGGGCGACGCGCCACGGAACGATGTCGCGCTGTGCGAGAGCCGCCACGACGTCGGTGGTCTCCTGCAGGGCCACCTCGGCTTCCACGGGATCAGCCCCCCGGCGGCGCACGTAGTCGAGCATCGACGAGCGACGATGGAGGTACTTCTGGGCAACGGCGGTGCTGACCGGCAGGAGATGCAGGCTGGCAACTCCGACGGCGTGAGCCCGGGTCATGGCTTCGACGACCGCCCCCACCTCGATGATCGCGGGCAGCTGCGTGGTCGTCAGCACGACATGATGGCGGTCGCCGACCCGCAGCACATCCTCCCCCACCATCGCCCGCGACGCCCCCAGCGCGGTGTGCGCCAGCAGTGCAGCGATGTCGTCGCGGTCGGCCGCGCGAACCTCGATGGCGAAGCCGGGTGCCATCCGCAGCGCAGACTGGAGAGCGCGATCAGCCTGGTCGTGCGTGGTGTCGCGCGCATCGCCGGCGCGCCATGGAGTGCTGCGGTGCGGCACCCCGTCGGCGCCCGCCGAACCGGGTGCAAGGACCACGTAGTGCCGCAGCCCGAGCGTCGTCTGCGCCAGTGTTCCTGCCAACCCGCGCTCGAGCTCGTAGAGCGGAGTGCGCGGCCAGGCGGCGACGCGACGGTCGAAGGCCTCGCCGACGCGGCGGGCGTCATGGTGGGTCATCAGGGTGATGAACTGAGCCGGGCAGTCCAGAGACCCGATCCAGCGGACCGCGGCGCGGCACCAGTCGAGGTACCCGTCGCCTGCGACACTGACAGCGGGGCCCTCGAGCATGAGCACCGCGCGGTCGCCACCGGGGTCCAGGCGCAGTATTCCCGCTGCATCGGTCGAGGTCGCCGGCACCACCAGGAAGGTGCGGAGACGGCGCGGAACCCACCTCGACGGACTGACCGCCGGCCGTTCGCCGGTGACGTGAACCGCGCCGCGCAGGGCACGGACACGGGCGCGTGCTGCCTGGCCGCGGCTGACCGTGGAGGGCATGATGCGCCAGGCGTGGCGATAGGCGACGTGGGTCCCGAGCCACACACCCTGCCGCTCGGGCAAGCCGAGCGAGGCGGCCAAAGCCAGCACGAAGCCGGCGCCCGCTGCACCCCACAGCCCGGGCAGCCCGATCGCGAGCAGCCCGTAGGCGAGCGGGCCGGCCAGAGCCGCCAGCACCAGCGAACGGACGGGGAGCAGCATCGGCCCGACCGGGAGGCGGAACTGCGCATCGACGGCGAGCGGAACGCGGATGGCCCCGCCCCCAGCGCTCATGCCGCGGTGACTGCGCGGTTGCGCAGGATCGGCGCGAGGTCCGGTGCCTGGTTGTGAAGGAGGCTGGCGAAGGCCAGGCCGGCGACCGCGTTGCCGGTGCGCGGATCGTCCGCCAGCGCCCTGGTGTACTCGGCCACCCTCACCGCGGGGTCGGCGGCTGCGGCATCGAGATGCCGCGTCGATTCCGCCACCACCAGCCGGCCCTCGTCAGATGTCGCGAACCGCCCGATGGACGCGCCAATGGCCTGGTTGAATGCGACTCTCATCGCCGGCTGATCAAGAACGCCTGCCGTCGACCCATGACGGCTGAAGTCCGCGCTGCCGGCCGCCTCCATCGCGGCCTCGACCTCCGGGCTCTCGCCGAGCACCGCCGCGGCGTGTCCAGCGGCTGCGGCGGCAACGACAGATCCCGTCTCGGCCGCTCGCGTTGGGGTCGGCGCGGTGGCACCGCGGCGCCCTGCCGGGCGGCTCAGAGTCTCGAGCAGACCTCCTGGCCGCGGCGTGCGGCCGCTGACCCTCATCAGGGATGCGACGTCACCGGCAGCGGTGGGGAGCGCCATGACCGTGGTCGACACAGCGGTCGCGGCTCCGGTGATCCCGCCGTGGCTGAACTGTCGCCAGGCCAGGCCGTGCACCGCCTTGCCGGTCATCCAGACGCCGCCGAGCACGGCAAAACAGGCCAGCAGCGTGCGTGTCACCGACTCCGCAGCGCCGCCTGGCGAGAGCTGGTTTTGATTGCCGTTGAGCAGGAAGAGGGCGACGCCCGCCGTCAGCGACCCGCAGATGGCCAGAACTACGGGCAGCAACATTGCCGAGGCGAACAAGTCGAGCCACCACTGCAGGAACCGGTTGCGGTGGTCGTACACGGCCAGAGCGACGAACAGCGGCGCTGTGGCCACAGCGAAGATGAGCTGGATGATGCGCAGCAGGTACAGAGCCATCACGTAGACGAACGCGGCCGCGACCAGCAGGATGGGGATCGCCACCAGGAAGTCACCGATGCCGGCGATCCCGAAGCCGGTTGCCGCAATGTTGCCCACCACTGTGCTGAGATCGAGGTTCGCAGTGAAGGCTGACGAGACGGCGCCTGCGCTCGCCTCCGCGATGCGACCGGACGCCAGGGTGCTGAGCCTCAGCGCGTTGAGGAGCAATGAGTTGTCCGGTGTCGGCACCACCAGGACGCCGGTCGCGACCACCATGCGGACGACGTTGTCGATCACCACGTGCGCGCCCACCACGCGCTCGTCGAAGACCCCACGCACCACCCGGACAACGCAGCACGTCGCAGCGATGAAGACGCCCGACACCGACAATGAGCTGTACAGGCGCGGCCAGGTGCTCGACAGCGTCAGGCTGCCGGGCTTGAGCTCGTCGATGAGCTTCGGGCATGTCGGCTGGCTCCAATCCGCCTGGCACGCGTCCCAGCCGGGGTCACCCGCGTGCTGGGGGATGGGCGCGCCGAGCGTGTGGTGGTACAGCCATTTGAATGGATTCTGGATGACCTCCAGCGTTTGGCTGAACCAGTCCGCCGCTCCGGTGACGAAGCTGCAGATTCCACCCAGCCCGAGGCCGAAGACACCGCACGCGTCCAGAACCATGTGCATGTTCACGGGGAATCGCGACGCGATCGTCAGCATCGCACCGCATCTGTGGGCGCGGCGATGAGCAGCATGCTGCAGAACCTAGTCGTGGGCTGCGGACCGGCAGCGGACAAACCCCGTTCAGAGCTCGTGCTCGTCGACGACACGTCGACGTGAGTGCCGCGCCGACAGTCGGCTGAGGGGCTCGGCATCAAGCCTCGCGTCCGGAGTTACGGCGGCCGCGCCCCGCTCGCGTGGATGAGCCGGCGCGGTGGCGGCGTCGCTGAACGGGCGCAGGCGCAACTCCCTGACGATCAAGTCCGTCACGTCACGGACGGTGTGTCCGCTCCCGGGACACGCAGCGGACATCGTTGTCCTCGGTGTGTCCGCGGACAGAGCAGACAGTGGCCGCCTGAGTGCCCCGTCAGACAACCAGGGAGAACTTCCGATGCTCCTCGTGGTCACCGTGCTCGCCCACCTTGTCGCCGACATCCAGGTGGATCCGAGCAAAGACACATTGCACGTTTGGGACACGATTGCGAGCCCGCTGCTCACTGCCGGTGAGTACCTGATCCCGGCCGGCGTGGCGCTGTCCAGCCTGCACAAGGTGATGCAGCACCAGGAGTCGAGCTCGGGCTTCCTTGTCGACATGCTCGTCAAAGGCGGCGGAGCCGTGCTCGTCATCCAGCTGGTGAAGTCGCTCCTGCACGTCTGAGCAGCCGTCACTCGCCGTCGCGCAGGTCCTCGCCACGGAAGTCGAGGTCGCGCATCGCCGGCTCGGCACCGCGGTGCGGGGCGGCTTTGCCGAAGCGGTCGCGGAGCACGTCGAGGGTTTGGTCGAGGTGCTCGTCGCGCGGCGAGCCGACGGTCTCGAAGAGGTCGAGCTGGGCAGTGTCGATGATGCCGCTGACGCCCATGCCAAGCAGCCGCACCGGCGTGCCGGCCCAGGTGGCGTCGAAGAGATGCAGCGCCGCCTCCGCCAGCACCGTGTCACCGTGCTGCGGGCTGGGCCAGGTGAGCTGGCGCGTGAGCGTGGTGAAATCGGCGTAGCGAAGCTTGAGCGTGGCGGTCTTCGCCGTCCAGCCGCCGCGGCGTAGCTGGCGCCCGACATCGGCGGCGCACTCGCGCAGGCGGCGGTGCAGCTCGCCGCGGTCGGACACGTCGGTCGAGAAGGTCTCCTCGCGCGACACGCTCTTGGGCCGGGTCGGGAGCACCACCTCGCTGTGGTCGACGCCGCGTGCGCGCTCAGTCAGGCTCAACGCGGCGTGCTCGCCGAGGCGGCGTCGCAGCGTCTGCAGCGGGAATGCCGCCAGCTCACCGAGAGTGGTCAACCCCAGCCCGGCAAGCGCCTTCTCCGACGCCGGCCCGAGCCCGGGCAGGCGGCGCAGCGGCAGTTGCGCCAGGAAAGCGGCCTCGTCGCCGGGCCGGACCACAACGAAGCCGCGCGGCTTGCGCAGGTCGGACGCCACCTTGGCGACGAGCTTGCACGTGGCCACTCCGCACGACAGGTCGAGGCCACACTCATCGGCGACACGGTCGCGGAGCTCGGCGGCCATCTGGTCCGGCGGTCCCATTCGCGCGATCGAGCCGCCCACATCGAGGTAGGCCTCGTCCAGCGACGCCGGTTCGAGCTGAGGCGTGAAGTCGCGCGCAATCGCGAACACCTGGCGGGAGGCGGCGCGGTAGGCGACGAAATCGACAGGCAGGACCGCCGCATGCGGGCAGAGGCGGCGGGCGCGCCCCAAAGGCATCGCGGAGCGCACGCCGTAGCGCCGCGCCTCGTACGACGCCGCGCTGACCACGCCGCGCCGGTAGTCGTCGCCACCGCCGCCAACGATCACCGGCCGGCCGCGCAACTCCGGCCGGCGCAGCTGCTCGACCGACGCGTAGAAGGCGTCGAGATCGATATGGATGATCGCCCGCGGCCACTGCACGGATGAAGTATCGGTGGCGCGTGAGCGGTCCCGATGCCTCGCGCGAACTGCCCGGTCAGCTCGCCGGCGCTGCCGCCACCGAGGTGCCCCTGGTCCATTCGCGCAGGTCCTCGTCGCGGAGATATCCGGCGGCGATCATCAGCTCAACGTAGGAGACGCCGAGGTGGGGCGCGGCGCGGCGCAGCACCCACGGCGGTGGGTTCTCCTTGTTCTTGTTCACCGCCTGGTAGAAATAGATCTGGTTGAGGTCGCAGAGCAGCGCCAGACGGTGGAGTGAGATACCGCGGGCGCGGCACCTCGCCTTGAGGTATTCACGAAAGTCCACCGGATCGGTGCCTCGAAATTGACGGCGTGGTCGTAAGGTTCCGCGAGTATAGACCGGCACTCTTGAAGGTCCCGACAATCGTTACAACCGATGCGATGTGGCGGCTGCACGCGCTACAGCGCGATCACCGTCATGCCATGCCCGGCGTTGCTGTGCATCGCGGTGAGCGCGTCGGCGGCTGCGTCGAGCCCGATCACCGCGCCCACCAGCCGGTCGGGGCGCAGCGCGCCGGAGACCACAAGCGCGAGCATGGCCGGATATTCATGCGCGGCCATCCCGTGCGAACCGTGGATCTGCAATTCGTGCGAGATGACCCGGTCCATCGGCAGCGCGGTCATCGCGTCCGCCCCGTGCAGCAGACCGACCTGGACGTGACGGCCGCGCCGGCGCAGCGACATCACCGACGCGACCGCGGTCCTCGCGTCACCGATGGCATCGACCGACACGTGCGCGCCGCCGCCGGTGACGTCGATCACGGCCGCGGCCGAGTCCGGGTGGGCGCCCACGTCGATGAGCTGCGCCGCACCCAGCGCCGCAGCCCAGGTCAGAGCCGCGGGCGACGGGTCGAGGGCCACCACGCGCGCGCCAAGCGCGCTGGCGATCATCACCGCGGACAGTCCGAGCCCGCCGCAGCCGTGAACCGCCACCCATTGCTCGGCGACCACGTTGCCGTGCGCCGTCAGGGCCCTGAAGGCGGTCGAGAAACGGCAACCCAGTGACGCGGCGGCGACGAAGTCGAGCTCGGCGGGCAGCGCAATCAGGTTGGCAGCGGCGCGCTCGACGGCGACCAGCTCGGCGAACGAGCCGGGACCAGTGAAACCCGGCTGGCGCTGGTCCGGGCAGACCTGTGCGTCGCCGGCGCGGCAGTACTCGCAGACCCCGCAGCCGAGCACGAACGGCGCGGTGACCCGGTCGCCGACCGACCACCCACTGACGTCATCGCCGACGGCTGCGATCACCCCGGCGAACTCGTGGCCGGGGATGTGCGGCAGGGGGACGGTCTCGTGACCCATCCAGGCGTGCCAGTCGGATCGGCACAGACCCGTCGCCATGACTTTGACGACGACGCCGTCGGCCGGGCAAGGCGGCGCATCTGTCTCGATGAGCCGTGGCGCAGCCCCGTACGCCGAGAACTGCACCGCCCTCACCGCGCCACGCGGGCGTCGAGGACCAGCGCGGGCAGCTCGCGGAGGGAGCTGATCACAGCCTCCGGCTCCCCAGCATCCGCCGCTTGGCTTGCAGGCACCCTCGGTCGCGACACGAGCACGGCCCGCATACCTGCCCCGTGGGCGCCGCCGACGTCCTCGCGCAACCGGTCGCCGACGAAGACGGTGGTGGCCGCGCTCGCGCCGAGCGCCTCGAGGGCCGCGCTGAAGATCCTCGGCGACGGCTTGCGCCAGCCCACACCGCTCGAGAAGACGGCGGCATCGATGAGGTCGCCGATGCCGACGTGCCAGACCTGGTCGCGCATGCTCGCCGGACGATAGGCAGCGTTCGAGCAGATCCCCAGGCGGAGCCCGGCGGCACTCAGGGTGCCGAGCACCTCGGCGACCTCGGGGTAGGCACGCACGCCACAGAACCAGGCCTCCTGCGCGATCCGGCTGCAACGATCGCGGAGGTCGTCGTCGAGATACAGCCCAAGGGCGGCAAAGGCGCGGCGCTCGACATCCACGATGTCGATCTCCTCGAGTGCACCACGCTCCTCGTGGGCTCTCACCTCAGCCTCAACCCGGTCGTGGACCTCGGCGCGCAGCGTGTCCGGGGATGGCGCCGGGTAGCCAGCCTGGCCGATGCCGTGCGCGATCTCCACCTGCGCGGCATCGATGGCGGCTTCCGGGCGCTCGAAGTCGACCAGGGTGAGGCCGTAGTCGAAGAGAACCGCGTCCACCGGCCCGCCGTCGAGGATCTGCGAGCTCACCCCGACGGTGGTGGTGGAGCGCCACCTCCGCCGCGCCCGCGGCGGCCGCGCCGGCGCCTGCCCCCACTCGGGGCCGGGCGGGGCTGGCCGGGCTGGCCGCCCTGGCTCGCGGTGGGACCGCCGGCAGCGCCACCGCCGCCACCGCCGCGGCCGCGGCGACGCCGCTTACCCGACGACGGCTGCCTCTCGCCGGGCGGGTTCGCCGCTTGGGCCGGTGCCTCAGCCACGACCGCCTGACCGCCGAGACGGCCACCACCGTGGCGGCGGCGCCGGCGCCGTCCTCCTCCCTGCTCGGCCGGCGGGCCGGGGTCGGCGCCGGGCTGGCCACGGCCACCCCGACCGAAGCGGTCGAAGAAGGCGAGCGCAGGATGACGGGTGCGCGGCAGCGTGGCGCGGGCATCGGGGTCGGCGGCGACGCGCTCCCCAAGCTCGACCAGAAGCTCGTCGAGCGGGCGCTTGTTGCGGCCCAGCGGCGCGGCAGTCTCGGCCCACGGCTGCAGCTTGGCCGTCCCGGCCTCGGGACCCGCGCTGTCGATGCTGCCAGGGACCTGGTCGAGGACACTTTCGATGGCGCGGGCGACGAGGCGGTCGGCGGCGTCCTCAGCCACCGGCGCCGTCCAGGCGGATGCCGGCCAGCGCCAGGCCGGACAGGGTCTTGAGGTCGACCTCGCCCTCCCCAGCCAGGCGGGCGATGTCGGCGGCGCCGTAGAGCTCGACGTCGAGCAGCTCGTCGGCGTCCGGGGTGCTGGTCCCGCCGGTCAGCTCACCGGCAGCGAAGAACCAGATCTCCTCGCTGGAGTACCCCGGGCTGACCGCTCCACGACCGAGCCGGTGCCAGCGGGCGGCAGTGTAGCCGGTTTCCTCGAGGAGCTCCCGTGCCGCGGTGGCGGCGGGATCCTCGCCGGGTTCGCGGGTGCCGGCGGGGACCTCCCAGAGAGCGCGGCGCATGGCATGGCGCCACTGGCGCACCAGCACCACCCGACCGTCCGCTGCGGTGGCCACCACCGCGACCGCCCCGATGTGCTCGACGACCTCGCGACGAGCCTCCCTTCCCGCGGGGAGGCGGACGGTGTCCTCGAAGACGTGGAGGAGCCGCCCGTCGTACACCGGCCGGCGGGCCAGCAACTCCTCACGAAGATGGCGGTCGCGATCGTCAGAACTCACTGCCCGGGGATTGTTCCGCATCGGCGGCCCCGGCGGCGCTGCGGCAGGGTCACGCGAGCGTCAGGCGCAGCTCCACTGGTGAGCCTGGCCGTGGGCGAGCATCTTGGCGGCGATGTTCGACTGGTCAGTGGCGCTCCAGATGTCGGTGCCGCCGTTGTGCGTGAACGTCGACTGCAGGAACTGGAACAGGCCGCGGTATGGCCCGCTCGGATTGACAGCCGTGGGGCGGAGGCCGGACTCGCAGCGCGCGATGCTCACCATCCAGCTTCCCGACACGCCCCAGCGGGCGGCGGCGGCCTGGATGATGCCGATGATGCTGTTGGGGTCGGCAGGAGCGACGGCCACCGGCCTGACGGCCGCAGGTGGCTTCGGCTTCGGCGCCAGGGTGGGAGCGGGCGTCGGTGCCGGGGTGGCCGGCGGCGGGGCCTGCGCTCGCAGCGACTCGGCAACGGCAAGCGGCGCGCTGCGCACCTCGATGCGAACCATGGTCTGCGCATCACTCACCGCCGGGGTGGTGGGATGGCCGGCCTTTGGCTGGCTGGCGGCCACCAGCGTGGCGGCGAGAATGGGGCCGACGATGAGAGTGGTCATGCCCAGGACCACTCCTCGAATACGTGTTGGCAACCGCAAATAAAGTCTCCTGTATTCGATCGCTCAGGGGGCGCCGATGGAGTCGCCGCCGGAGAGCGACTGGTCTCCCTCCGTCCATCCACCGCACTTTGGGGGCGGTGGGCCGCGGCCCCCGGCACCGGATCAGACGATCCTGACGGCCACCGGGAGAGAAGTTGAGCGATGCGGTGACGACCGCGACCGGGGGACCCTACCACAACGTCACCGGACCCCTCCGAGCCGAACTGCGCGGATCGCGTCACGATCCGCCGGACGGCTCGAAGTCAGATCGAAGCGGAGGCGCCCACCCGGCACGCCGCCGGAGGGCCGCTGAGGATGGCGTGCAGGGTGTGGCTCAACGTGCCACCGGTCTGGGGCCAGACCACGACACTGGGGGGGTTGCCGCCGAGGATCGCTCCGGCGGCGTTGGTGCACCACGTGAAGAGGTCGACCCTCGATCCCTGGGACAGCTCAGGGCTGCCGATGGTTGTGGCGACGTCCCACTGGCCGTGGCCGCCAGAGCAGCCGCTCTTGCAGGCGAAGCTGACCGCGCCGGCGGCCAGCGCAGCCCCCGGCAGGGGGGCCCAGGTCCCGGGGCCGACTGTGACCGTCAGCCCATCCGGGTCGCGGCTGGTGCCGGTGTTGTTGCAGCTGTCGGTGCAATCGGCGGTGACCGCGAGCGTCTGCCCCGGGTAGAGGGTGACGGCGGGGGAGTCCAGCGGGGTAAGGGCAACGCCTCCGCGGGTGGGCAGGAAGTGGACGACGAGCCCGCTCACGCCGGTGCGCGTGGCGGCGTTGTGGAGCACCGCGACGGGGACGACCACCGCCTGGTAGACACCCAGCCCTTCGCTGACGACAACGACGCGCTCGGTGTCTGGTGCCGGCGTTGGGGTCGCCGTGGGCCGCACGGCGGGGGGCGCGGTCGGGGAGGGTGTGGTGACCGGAGCGCTCGCGCACGCGCTGACGGCTGTGGCCACCGCGGCGAGCAGGCAGGCGAGGGGGCGGCGCATCCGGCCCCATGGTATGCGCGGCGCAACGGAGCGGCCGGCGCGGTCACGTGGTGGCAGAATCGACATTCACGTCAACCTGGGAGGCCGCGATGCCGTTCACCGCCGACCACGACGCGCTGCGCGAAACCGTCAGGGACTTCGTCAGCAAGGAGCTGCGCCCCCACGCCGACGAATGGGAGGCGGCTGAGCACTTCCCCGACAGCGTCTTCAGGCGGATGGGTGAGCTCGGCCTGCTCGGCCTGCGCTACCCGCCGGAGTACGGGGGGCAGGGCGGCGACTACTGGAGCGCGATCGTCCTGGCCGAGGAGATGGCTCGCTGTGGTTCGGGTGGCGTGGGGATGGCGATCTCCGTACAGGCGGAGATGGCCACGCCGCCCATCCTCAAGTTCGGCACCGAGGAGCAGAAGCAGCGCTACCTGGTGCCGGCGATCCGCGGCGAGAAGATCGCCAGCCTCGGCATCACCGAGCCCGACACCGGCAGCGATGTCGCCGCCGTCCGCACTCGCGCGGTCCGCCACAACGGTGGCTGGCGCATCAACGGCGCCAAGCTCTACATCACCAACGGCGTGCGCGCCGACTACATCCTGCTGGTCGCCCGGACGGGCACCGCGGAGGAGGGCGCGCACGGCATCACGCTGTTCCTCGTCGACAAGGCGACGCCCGGTTTCGCGGTGAGCCGCAAGCTCAAGAAGCTCGGCATGCACGCCAGCGACACCGCCGAGCTGTCGTTCAGCGACGTCGACGTGCCCGAGTCAGCGGTCCTCGGCGAGGTGGGCCAGGGGTTCTATCACCTGATGTGGGAGCTCCAGGGTGAGCGGCTGATCGGCAGCGCGGGGAGCATCGCTGGCGCCGAGGTGATGTTCGAGGAGACCCTGCGCTGGTGCAAGGAGCGTGAGGCGTTCGGCCGGCCCATCGCCAGGTTCCAGGTCAACCGGCACAAGCTGGTGGACCTCTACACGGACATCAGCATCGCCAAGAACTACGTGTACGCCGTCGCCGAGCGTTGGAACAACGGCGAGTACCCGGTGGCAGAGATCTCCATGGCCAAGCTCTTTGTCGGCCAGGTGACCTCGCGCGTGGCCGACACCTGCCTTCAGCTGCACGGCGGCTTCGGCTTCATGGCCGAGTCGCACATCTCGCGCTACTTCAGGGACTCGCGTCTGATCCGCATCGGGGCCGGCACCGACGAGGTGATGAAGGAGATCATCGCCAAGACGGCGCTGGGGCTCTGAGAGCGTCGGGGTCAGGCGCTCGACAGGACTCCCGCCAAGCGCCCGAGCCCGAGGACGGTGCCGGCGTGGCCCGCGACATCCTCGGTCCTCTGCGTTGGCGTCGAGCTGGTGCTGTCCTGGGGGCTGCAGACGAAATCGCCGGCGTCGAACCAGCCGCTGATCTCGCAACCGGTGATGTCGCTGTGACCAGCTGTGGAGACGTCGATGAGCTCGGTGCTGACCGTCAACGTCGGGCTGCCGGCGCACACCACGACAGAGACGCGCCCCACGCCCACTCGGCTGCCGTCGGGACTCACGAACACGCTGTCGACGACTGTCCCACCCTCGTCGAAGCGGACGCCCTTCACGACCACCGCCGAGGATGACCGGGCGGCGAATGCGACTTTCACGCCATGGCGCGCATCGCCGTAATGGTCACCGCCGACGAAGAGGTCGGTCAGCGTGCCGGCCACAGGATCGACGAGAAAGGAAGCTCCGTCGGAATGGAAGCCGACGCCGCATCCCTCCAGGCTGATGCGCTCCATGACGATGCCCATGTCGGTCCAGCCGGCCACACGCTCGTTGACACTGCCCGCGGGAGCGACCCACGAGAACACAGTGTGCGGGGCAGTCCCGATGCCGGCGACGATGATCCTCCCGTGATGGCGGGTGGCGGAGGCGGGGCTGTCGTCAATGCTGTATGCCCACTCCGATCCGCTGGGTGACCCATACACATCGTCAGCGGCGTTGTTGGGCGTGAAGGAGCTCGCACCAAGCGATGTCCCCGTGCCGTCGAGCACCACGAGCCTGCCCTTGGTGGTCGACGCGGCCGGAACAACCGACAGGATGACGTTGGGGCCGGCGACGCGCGCGCTGATGGCGTCGTGCGCCGTTGCCGACAGCAGCGTGTTCATCTCGGCACGTGTGAGGCTCCACTGCACCTTGCCGCCGTCGTCGACGGCGGTCAGCGCAGTGTCGCTCTGTAGAACGGCCAGCGGCGGCAGGGGTGCGGGTGTCGGCGGCGCCGTGGTCACGCTGGGCGCTGCCGACGTCGTGTGAGCCGCCGGACTTGGCGTCGGGACGGGGCCGGCGGTCACCGGTCCGCAGGCGGCCAGCGCGGTGACGGAGGCGAGGATCGCCAGCTGCGGAGCTCGCATGACTGAACTCCTCGCGCTGCCACCCACCGTCGCGGTCATCGCTGAGCAACGGTAGCGCAGCCAGGGCCGCTGCGACGGGCGGCTGGGCTCGGCTCGTGCCCTGAGGTTCTGACACAATCCGCGAGTCGATCCCACCGCGAGGAGTGCACACCATGGACGAGAAGATCATCGGCACCGTCATGCCGGTCCTCGAGCTGACGCTCAACCCGGGCGAGGCGATCTTCGCGGAGTCCGGCGAGCTCTCCTGGATGACCGCCAGCATCCAGATGACCACGTCCACCCAGTACGGCGGTGGCGGCGGCGTCGGCGGCGTTTTCAAGCGCGCCCTGGGCGGTGGTTCGCTCTTCATGACCGAGTACGCGGCGCAGGGCGGGCCGGGCATGGTGGCGTTTGCCGCCAAGCTCCCCGGCCAGATCTTTCCGCTCGACGTCAAGCCAGAACCGGGCTTTCAGTTCTTCGGCCATCGCCACGCCTTCGTGGCCGGCACCCATGGCGTGCAGGTGTCGATGGGCTTCCAGCAGAAGCTCGGCGCCGGTGTCTTCGGAGGCGACGGCTTCCGCCTCCAGAAGATCGGCGGCCAGGGACGGGTGTGGTGTGAGCTCAGCGGTGAGGTGGTGATCTACGACCTGCGCCCGGGAGAGGAGATCAAGGTTCACCCCGGCCACGTCGGCCTCTTCCAGGACACCGTGCAGTTCAACATCACCACGGTCAAGGGCATCAAGAACAAGATCTTCGGCGGCGACGGCATCTTCCTCGCCCAGCTGATCGGCCCGGGCCGGGTCTGGCTGCAGTCACTGCCGCTGGCGCGCCTTGCAGCGGCACTCGGTGAGTTCAGCGTGGTCCAGGGTGCCGAAGCCGGCGTTGCCGGGGGAGTGGTCGGGGGCCTGCTCAGGGGTATCGGCAACTGAGGAGCCGTCCGGCTCCCGATCTCCGGGTCACTCCTCGACGGGGTACGGGGCCAGCAGCGCCACCCCGTTGAGCCGGAACAGGATGTCCACGTCGTCCAGCCATTGGCGACGCTCGACCGCGCGTTGATGCACCTGTTGGATGTAGTGATACGTGCCCAGGTCCTCGGCCATCGCCGCATGGGGCGGTGACGCCGGCGCCAGCGACTCGTCGAGCAGGCCTCGCTCGACGAGCTCCTCCGACGCCAGGACGACGGCGGCGACGAGGTCGTCGACCGAATCGGCATGGTCCATCTTGGCGTTGAGGACCGCGATGCTGTCGCGACCGTCGGCGCCCGGTGGCCGTCGCTGGCGGATCGCCTCGACGTAGTCATCGAGACCCTCGAGTTGTTCGATGCCGGGGGTGCGCGAGCCGGGGATGCAGCGGTGTCCCAGCACGCCGACGGTGAACCAGTCGGTCTGCTGCTCGGCGGCGCGGCGGCGGAACAGCGGCATCGTTGCGGCGGCTACGCGGGCGTCGGCGCGGAGAACTCGCTGCGGGTGAAGAGGGTGTGCACCTGCAGGCCACGCGCCTCGATCGCTTCGCGGCCACCCTCCTCGCGATCGACCACCGCCAGTGCCTCGACGACCTCCACGCCCGCTGCGACGACGGCGTCGACCGCCTTGAGCAGCGAGCCACCGGTGGTGATCACGTCGTCGACGACGAGCACGCGCTCGCCGCGGCGCAACTCCGGTCCCTCGATGAGCCTGCCGGTGCCGTGATCCTTGGCCTCCTTGCGGACGATGAATGCGCGCAGCGGTTGGTCGCGACCACTCAGCGCGGCGACACCGCAGGCGATGGGGTCGGCGCCCAGGGTCAGCCCACCGACGGCCTCGATGCCAAGCTCGCGGCAGCGCGCCAGGACGAGCAGCGACACCAGATACAGGCCACGACCGTCGAGGGTGACCTGCTTGCCGTTGAAGTAGACGTCGCTGCGCCGCCCGCTGGCGAGCACGAAGTCTCCGAACCTGAACGAGCGCTCGGCGAGGAGGTGGTGCAGCTCGGAGCGTGCGGCGTCAAGGTCGGTGTCCATCGTCAGGCGGTCGGCAGCCGCGATGGCAGGTCGGCGTCCTGAGGCTGGATCGCCTGCTGCTTCAATGATTCGGTCCACCGCAGCACCGGCCGGCGCGCGGCCGCGACCTCGTCGACGCGCTCCACCGGGGTGTTGTGCGGCGACCCCTGGACGAAGGCGAGGTCGCTCTCGGCTTCGGCCACGATCGCCGCGCAGACGTCGGCGAGGAGGTCGAGGCTCTGCCGCGACTCGGTCTCGGTGGGCTCGAACATCAGCGCCTCGGGAACAGTCGTGGGGAAGTAGACGGTGGGGGCGTAGATGCCGTAGTCGAGCAGTCGCTTGGCGATGTCCATGGCGCGCAGGCCGTCGACCTTGCCGCCGCGCGTCGTGCACACGAACTCGTGCATCGACGGCGAGGCCACGGCCATCGGGAAGAGGTCGCGCAGCCGGGCCTGCAGGTAGCGTGCGTTGAGGACCGCGTCCTGCGCGACGCCGGCGATCTCGTCACCGTACGCGCAGATGTACGCGAAGGCGCGTACCAGCATGCCGAAGTTGCCGTAGTAGGAACGCACTTTGCCGATGCTGCGCGGATGGTCATCGTCCAGCCGGAAGTGGTCCCCGTCGCGTTCGACGGTCGGCCCGGGCAGGAACGGCACCAGTCGCTCTGCGACCCCGACCGGCCCGGCGCCGGGACCGCCGCCGCCGTGAGGCGTCGAGAACGTCTTGTGGAGGTTGAGGTGCACGACGTCGAAGCCCATGTCGCCCGGGCGGGCCACGCCCACCAGGGCGTTGAGGTTGGCGCCGTCGTAGTAGAGCAACGCGCCGGCGTCGTGGGCGAGCCGCGCGATCTCGAGGATGTCCTTCTCGAAAACCCCGAGCGTGTTGGGGTTGGTCATCATCACCGCGGCGACGCGATCATCGAGGTGGCCGGCGAAATCGGCGATGTCGACAGTGCCGTCGTGGTTGCTCTTGACGGTGACGACCTCGAGCCCGACCGATGCTGCGGAGGCCGGGTTGGTGCCGTGAGCGCTGTCGGGGATGAGCACGCGGGTGCGGTTGTTGTCACCGCCCTCCCCGTGGAATGCCTGGATCATGCGCAGCCCGGTCCACTCACCGTGGGCGCCCGCCGCGGGTTGCAGCGACATGCGCGCCATGCCGGTGATCGTGGTCAGCATGCGCTCCAGGCGCCACATCAGCTCGAGGGCGCCCTGCACGTCGTCCTCGTCCTGGTAGGGATGGAGGTCGGCAAAACCGGCCAACGCGGCCAGTTGCTCGTTGACCACCGGGTTGTATTTCATGGTGCAGCTGCCCAGCGGGTAGGTGCCGTGGTGCAGGTGGTGATTGCGGCGGGCCAGCCGGCCGACATGGCGAGCGAGCACCGGCTCGGGGACCGCCGGCACGGGCGGCGGCTCGCGCCGGAGGTGGGCTGCAGGGACCAGGTCGGCGAGACCCTTGGCGGTCACCCCGGCGGCGGTGAGGCGTGGGCTGCCCGTGTAATCGTCGCTCAGCTCGAAGACGAGCGCCTCAGCTCCGGCCCAGCCGGGCTCGACGCCGCGACCCGCGCCGGTGGTGGGGTTCCCCTGCCCGTCCCCCGAGTCGCTGCTGCTCACACCGCCACCTCACTGCGGACGTGGGCCAGCGTTGCCACGTCGAGGCTGCGCAGCGCTGCCACGAGGCGGTCGATGGCGGCGGGCGGCGTCATCTCCGTGCAACAGAGCAGCAGCTGGTCGGCGCGCGACGCGTCGAACCGTCCGAGCGGGAGGCCGGCGACGATTCCCTGCTCGCGCAGACGGGAGGCCACCTCGGCGGCATCACCCGGGCAGCGGAGCACGAACTCCCAGAGGAAGGCTGCGTCGGTGACCAGCGAGAAGCCGGCCACGGCGCCCAGCCTCTCCGCGAGGGAATGGGCGCGCTGCGCGCTGACCGTGGCCACCATGGCCATGCCACCGGCGCCCATGTGCGCCATGTACACGGTGGCGGCGAGCGCGATCAGCGCGTGGTTGGTGCAGATGTTTGAGGTGGCGTGTTCGCGCCTGATGTGCTGCTCGCGGGTCTGCAGGGTGAGCGTGTAGGCGCGCCGACCGGCGTGGTCGACGGTGATCCCCACCAATCGGCCCGGCAGGCGGCGCACCAGCTCCTGGCGCACCGCCATGTAGCCGACGTGCGGACCGCCGAACGACGCCGGCACCCCGAGCGGCTGGCCGTCGCCGACGCACACGTCGAACCCCGCGTCGCCCGGCGCGGCCAGCACGCTGCAGGCCAGCGGGTCAGCGCTGCACAGCGCCAGCGCGCCCACCGCGTGCGCGGCGTCGGCGAGCTCGGTGAGCGACTCCAGGGTCCCGTAGAACGTCGGCTGCTGCACCAGCAGACCGGCGTGTCGATCGGTGAGGGCCGACCTGACGTCGGCGGCGAGGGTGACATCATCACGTGACTCGACGAGGTCGACACCGACCGCGCGCCCCGCGGCGTAGGTGCGGAGCACGCGCAGGGTCTCGGGGTGCACCGCACCGCTGACCGCGATGCGATCGCGGCCGGTCGCCTGGACCGCCAGCATCATCGCCTCCGCGGCGGCGGTGGCGCCGTCGTACAGCGACGCGTTGGCGACGTCGAGCCCGGTCAGGGCACAGATCATCGACTGGAACTCGAAGATGGTCTGCAATGTGCCCTGCGACGCCTCAGCCTGGTAGGGCGTGTAGGCGGTGTAGAACTCGGGGCGACCGATGGTGCCGCGCACGATCGCCGGGATGAAGCGCCGATAGACACCGGCGCCCAGGAAGTTGTCGAGCTGGCTGAGCGGGCGGTTGCGCGCCGCCAGCCGCTCCAGCTCGGCGACGAGGTCCTGCTCGGCCAGCGGTGCGGGCAATTCCAGCGCCGGGTGGAGCAGCGATTCGGGGACGGTGGCGAACAGATCGGGGAGGTCCGCCGCGCCGACAACCTCCAGCATTGCCCGGCGATCAGAGTCCCGATTGGGCAGGTAGGCCATCGCGTCCAAGTATGAAGACGAGCCCGCCGGTCTCGCCGCGGCCTGCCGGTGAATCTGCGTCAGGGGCTAAACTCGGGACGTGGCAACCAAGCGACCGACGGTGAGCATCGACGACGTCGTCGCGGCGATCGAGACCGCGCGCGACAAGGTGATGAGCGACGAGGTGAAGAGCCTGGTCAAGCTCGGCCTGCCCAAGAACGTCGCCAACAAGATGGTCGCCGAGCGCTACCGGCAGCGCAACGAGGGCGAAGAGGGCGAGGGCGAGGCTCCGGGAGCCTGGCCCGACATGTCGTAACCGGCCGTTGGCGCGTCAGCGCGCCCGCTCCGCGCTCCCGTGGCGCCGCCCCCGCACGAACCACGCCACCACGATGGCGACCACGATCACCGCGATGACGATCGCCGCGACCCCGATCGGCCCGGAGACTCGGTCGTAGTTGGCACCGATGGCGTATCCCGCCGCAGCGAGCGCGATGCACCAGGGCAGCGCGCCGATCGCGGTCAGCAGGGTGAATCGGAGCAGGTCGATGCGGGCGAGCCCAGCCGGGAAGGAGATGTAGGTACGCACCACGGGCAGCACGCGGCCGACGACAACAGCCGTCAGGCCGTGGCGCTCGAACCAGCGGTCGGCGAGGTCGAGGTGCGCGGCGGAGATGCCGATGCGGCGCCCCGGGCCGAGAAGCAGCGGGCGTCCGAACCGCGCCGCCAGCGCGTACGCAACCAGCGACCCGGCGACGTTGCCGAGCGTGCCCGCGACGATGGAGCCGGTGAGGCTGATGTGTCCCTGAGCGGCGAGGAATCCAGCGAAGGGCATGATCACCTCGCTTGGGAAGGGGATACCGCAGCTCTCGGCCGCCATCAGGACGAAGACGAGCACGATGCCGCCGGTGGTGACCCAATGGGTGATGAAGTTGCTCACGGGCGCGCATTCTGAAGCCACGGGGCTCGGCCGCGCCGCCGCGCTCGGCTAGGCTGCCCCGATGAGCCGGCGCCCCTCGCGACTCGACGCCTGGCCGCGCGCCTTCGACGCCGCGGTCGAGCTCGACTGGGGCGACCCCGTGGTGAGCCGCCGCCTGCTGCGAGAGCATCTCGACCAGTCGCACGATGGCGCGAGCCGGCGGCTGCGCACCATCGACGAGCACGTGCGGCGGCTGCAGCGGTTGCTGCCGCGCCCTGACGCGCACGTGCTCGATGCGGCGTGCGGACCTGGCCTGTACAGCGTGCGCCTGGCGGCGGGCGGCCACCGCGTGACCGCGGTCGACGTGGGGCCCGCGGTGGTCGGGCACGCCCGCAGGCTGGCGCGCAAGTTCAACGTCGCCGATCGCATGACGGTGCGCGTCGCCGACCTGCGTACGCTCAGCACCACCGACCGCTACGACGCGGCGATCCTCATCTACCACGTCCTGGAGGGGTTCCCGCGTCGCCGGCAGGCCGCCGTCCTGCGCCGGTTGCAGGTCGTGCTCCGCGACGGCGCGCCGCTGATCGTCGAGATGCGCCTGCGCCCCGACCAACCCGATGGGCGGATCAGCAGCTGGGACGTGGTCGGCGGTTCACTGCTCTCTGACCGCCGCCACCTGCTGCTCGTCGAGACAGTGCACGACCGCGCGCGGAACACATACCTTCTGCGCGAGACGGCGGTGTTCGACGATGGCACCACCGCCGTGCAGCAGACGAGCAGCGCGCTGACCCGGCTGCACGCGATCCCGGCGCTGTTCGCGCGGGCCGGGCTACGGGTCGACGCGGTCTACGACGGTTGGTCGCGCTATCGCGCCAACGCGCTGTGCAACACAGTCCTGGTGGTTGCCCGCAGACGCTGAGCCCGGACGCCGCACCTCGTTCACAAAGGGCCGGATGAGGCCCGGCGACGGCGGATGACGATGAACGCGACCAGCAGGGCATCGGCGATCACGAACGCGATCAGCCAACCCCACGGCGGTGCGGCCCCGGGGTGCGTGACCGTGGCGCCGATGGACTGCCCCAGGACGGGGACCGGTCCGAGTATCGGGTTGCGGGGCGGCGCCGCGGCGGCTGGGCTGGGCGCCGCCGGCGGCCGGCCGGCTGTGGGATTGGACACCGGGGGATTGCTGATGGGCACCGGCGTGCCGGGCAGGCTCACCCCGCGGATGGGCACCACGCCGCCGGCTGCCGACAGCGCACGCGTTGCCCCCGCCGGCCGGTTGATCGAGGACGCGCTGGCTGAACCGGCGCCAGTGCCGCTCTCGACGGCTCCGCTGCCTGCGCCGGCCTTGCCCCGTGCCGGTGTGGCCGCGACGCCCGGCATGACCGTGTCGCCGGCGGCGGCGCTGCTCGTGGCGGGCCGCGACGGCTGGCCGTTGCAGCGGTCATCGCCACCGCCCCGACTGGCGTCGCCGCACGCCGTGGAGCGGTCAGCGCTCGCGTGCCTGGACGACGGTGTGGTCGTCGCATCCCGGTGTTCGGCGTCGCCATGGGCGTGATCGCTCCGGCCGCGGTCCGAGCCACCGTGTTGCGCCGAACCGGCGTTGTCGTGGCCCTGGTCGCCGGCGAGTGTGCGCACCGGGATCAGCGCCGCCGAACCGAGGACGGCAACAGCGCAGACCGCCAGCATGCGATTGCTGAAACACCGGCTGATCACCGTGTCGAGTTCCTCAAACCTCTTCCTGAACGCCGCCCGGTCGGCAACCGTCCATCGTGTCGGCGCTGTCCCCGATGCTGGCCACGGCCCGGCCTCGCTGTGGTCGGTTGATCCGGTGCCCCCCCTCCCGTCATCACAACAGCGCCGGCAGCGCGTCGGAACGCGGCTCGCGGAGCACTGATCGGCCATCCCGCCGCTGCTCGAACTCTGAACGGATCATACCATCCAAACCCCTCGTCGCAACTGCTTCGCCACCGCACCGTCAGGGCTGGCGGTCGATGCGCTTGTGAGCCAGTTGCCACGCTCTACCATTAGCCAGCCCAGCCGCCCGAACCGTCTGCACGGAGCGTTTGCCCATGCCGACTCCATCTCCCGACCGGATCCGGACAATCGCCGTGGTCGGTCACAGCCACGAGGGCAAGACAACCCTCTGCGAGGCACTGCTGCATACCGCCGGCGCGACGCCACGGATGGGCTCGACCGACCAGGGAACCTCGCTGCTCGATTACGAGCCCGAAGAGCAGCGCCGCTCGATGAGCATCGCCTCCGCGGTCGCCCATCTCGACTGGGATGGTCACCGGGTCAACCTGATCGATGTGCCCGGGTTCCAGGACTTCGCCGGCGAGATGGCGGCGGCGATGACCGCGGCGGACGCGGTCGTCCTGGCGGTCGGGGCGGGCGGCAGCGTGCCGGTCGGCGCCGAGCTGGCCTGGGAGATGGTGGCGGACCGTCGCCTCCCCGCGCTGATCGTGGTCAACAAGATGGACAAGGAGAACGCGGCTTACGAGGCAACGGTTGATGCGCTCCGCGAAGCCTTCGATCGCAAGCCGATCGCCGTCGCCGTCCCGATCGGCAGCGCCGGCGACTTCACCGGCTATGTCGACCTCGTCAACGACAGCGCGCACGAGTTCCTGGCCGGCGGGCGGGCAGGCGACGCGGCTCTGCCCGCGGCGATGCGCGAAGAGGTGGAACGCGCGCATGCCGCGCTCGTCGATGCCGCGGCCGAGACCGACGACGCGCTCATCGAGAAGTACCTCGGTGGCACCGAGCTCAGTGATGACGAGGTGCGCGGCGCGCTGCACACCGCCGCGTTGCGCGGCACGCTGGTGCCGATCGTGTGCGCGGCTGCCGCCGACCAACGGGGGGCAGCGCTGGTTCTCGACTCGATGGTGCGCTATCTGCCCGGTCCATCAGAGCAGGTGCATCGCGGCCACAACTCCAAGGGCGAGGAGGTGGAGATCGCCTGCGACCCAACGGGGCCGCTGGTCGCGCATGTGTTCAAGACAACGGTCGACAGCTTCGGCAAGGCGTCCTACTTCAAGGTGCTGCGCGGCACCATGCGAGCGGACACCCACCCCTACGACGTCCAGCAGGATGTCGAGGAACGGTTTGCTCAACTGGCACGTCCGATGGGCAAGACGCTCGTCAACGCCACCGAGGTCGGCGCCGGTGACATCGGCGTGGTCACCAAGCTGCCGCACGCACGCACCGGTGACGCGCTGGGTGTTCGCGGCCAGGTGGTGACGCTGCCGCCGATGAACATCCCCGCCGCCTCGTACAGCGCCGCCATCACGGCCAAGACCAAAGGGGACGAGGACAAGATCATGGCGTCGCTGTCGCGGCTGGCCGAGGAGGACCCTGCGTTCTCGACCGACCGCGACCCGGTGACCGGCGAGGTGATGGTCCACGGGCTTGGCGACGTGCACCTCGACGTCGCGCTGGAGCGCATCAAGCGCAAGTACGGCGTCGACGCGGTCCTGGCGGCGCCACGAATTCCCTACCGCGAGACCATCAGCGGCAGCGCGCGCGTTGCCCACAAGTACAAGAAGCAGAGCGGCGGGGCGGGTCTGTACGGCGACTGCACCATCGAGATCGAACCGCTGGCCCGGGGCGGCGGCTTCGTGTGGGAGGACAAGATCTTCGGGGGGTCGATCCCGCAGCAGTTCCGGCCGTCGGTCGAGAAAGGCGTGCGCCAGACCATGGAGCAGGGCGCGGTCAGCGGCAACCCGATCGTCGACGTCAAGGTCCGGCTCGTCGACGGCTCCACGCATGCGGTGGACGGCAAGGACATCGCGTTCCAGATCGCCGGCGCCATGGCCATGCGCGAAGCGGTGCAGAAGGCCAATCCTGTCCTGCTGGAGCCGATCATGGATGTGCACGTGATCGTCGCGGAGCGCTTCATGGGCGACGTGATGGGGTTGTTGAACGGCAAGCGAGGCCGGGTCGCCGGCATGAACCCGCTTGGCGATGGGCGTGCCGAGGTGACCGCCCAGGTGCCTCAGGTCGAGATGCACAGCTTCCCGACCGAGCTGCGCGCGCTCACCCAGGGACGCGGCCGCTACACGATGGCGCCGGCGCGTTACGAGGAGGTGCCCGTCCACGTTGCCCAGACGATCATCGCGGCGCATTCCAAGGAGCACGCCACCGCGTCGGCCTAGCCTTTCTGCGAAAGCCCCTCTGCACTGACGCGAATGACCGGTTAGGGGCGTCCGCAGACGTGTTCGCGGGCCCCCTCGCTGAATTCGGCTGCAATTCGACCGGGTGTCGGCTAGAATGCGGCCGACCTGAGCCGGAGGGCCTCGCCCGCCGTACTCGCATTCGACACCGATTAGGAGAGGACGCATGGCCGTCTCCGGCTACTGCCTCAAGTGCAAGTCGCCCCGTGACATCAAGGACGCTCAGGCGATCACCATGAAGAATGGCAAGCCCGCCACCACCGGCACCTGCCCGGTCTGCGGCACCAAGATCTTCAAGATCGGCAAGGCCACCTAGCCTTCAGCTGCGCCAGGGGCCGCCGCCGTCCAGCGCGGGCGCGGCGGCCTCGCTGTGTCCGGGGTCAGCTGGTAAGCGCTTCCCTGACCCCCTCGATGTCGAGCTTCCGCGAGTAGACGATCAGCTCGTCGCTGGCCTGGATCACCTCATCGGGCGAGGGCAGAACGGGCTCCCCGGCGCGGACGATGCACACCACCAGGTCACCCGCCGGCAGCCCCACCTCGCTCAGCTTGCGGCCGACCAACCGTGCCACCTCGGGCATGGCCACGTCGACCAGGTTGGCCCCGGACGACTTGACCGCCACCCCGCGGACCGCGTCCGACCCGGCGATCTCGGATTCGATGAGCCCCATGAGCAGCTCGGTGGCGCTCACCGGGACGTCGATGCCCAGCGCGGTGAAGGCGTGGACGTTGACCGGGTTGTTGACCCGGGCGATGGTTCTGGGCACACCGAACTTCCCCTTGGCGAGCTGGCAGGCGACGAGGTTGTCCTCATCGTCGCCGGTGCAGGCGATCACCACCCCGGCCCGTTCGATGCCGGTGGTGGCGAGGAAGGCCATCTCGTCCCCGTCGCCGACCATGACGCTCACGCTGCCCATCTGGTGCTCGATCCACTCGGCCCGGGCCGCGTCCTTCTCGACGAGGGTGACCTCGTAGTCGCGCTCGATGAGATGCCGGGCCAGGTAGAAGCCGACCTTGCCACCGCCGATGATCACCAGGTACGGCCGCTCCAGGGCGTTGAGGCCGTTGCTCATCGCTGCGCCTCGACCACGGCAGGCGGCGGCTCGACGTGCGCCTTGTTGCTGCCGGTGGTGAAATAGGTGCTGATCATCGAGCTGACGATGGTCGTCGAGCAGATCGTCTCCATACCGAACTCGCGATACGTCTCCTCGCGGATCGGGTCGTAGATCCTGGTGATCACCCGCGGCACCTCGAAGACAACCTTGGCCACCTGGGCCGCCATGATGTTGCGGTTGTCGCCGTTGGTGACCGCGCAGAAGCAGTCGGCATCCTCGATGCCGGCGCGGCGCAGCACGGATTCATCGATCCCGGTGCCGACCACCATGTTCCCGTTGTAACCGTCACCGAGGCGGTTGAACGCCGACACCCGCTCGTCGATGATGGTGACCTCGTGCCCGGCGGCGTCGAGGTCGAGCGCGAGCATCGACCCAACACGTCCACATCCGACGATGACGACCTTCACCGCGCCTCCCTTGAACTGCCGGCCTGCGCGGGCATTCTACGTGGCCCGCCGCGGCGCGGCCGGGGCCTCGATGCGGGTAGCATCCTGCGGCCATGGTCGGCTTCACACCACAACGCATCCTCGTCCCGGTCAACGGTGCGCAGACGGATGTCGAGGCGGTGCGGCTGACCTGCCGGCTGGCACGCCGGGGCAAGGCCAGGGTGATGGTGGTGACCGTCCTCGAGATCCGCCGCGGCCTGGCGCTCGGCACCGTCCAGGACGTCGAGATGGACCGTGCCGAGAAGCTCATCGAGATGACCGAGCGGATTGCGCACGAGCTCGAGACCGTGGTCGAGACGGAGCTCCTCCAGGCGCGGGACGCCGGCCCCGCGATCGTCGAGGAGATCGCCCATTGGAAGGCGGACCTCGTGGTGGTCGGGATGCCTTTCCGGCAGCGCTTCGGCGAGTTCCACATGGGCAAGACGGCGCCGTACCTCCTCCGCCACGCCCCCTGCCGCGCCCTGCTGTTCAGGGAGCCGCCGCCCCAGTAGGGCGGACGTGCCGGGTACAAGCCGGGGGAGGGGCACATCTCGCTCCGCGCTCAGATTCGCCGCCGTTGGCGTCGCTGCGAACTCCCCACTGGGGAGTCCTCCGCTCCTTCGGCGGCTGCATTATTCGCGCTGCGGAGATGTGCCCCTCCCCCTCTCGTTGGCAACGTACCCGAGTCAGACGCGCCGTCGGCTCCGCCTTAACGCAGTTCCGTGGCTCATCACGGGCCGTCGCTGCGCCACGGTCCTGGTTACGGCACTGGACCGGGCCGCGATCTACCCCAAGCGGACGGTTGCCACGTGAGGCGCGGGGGGGGGGACGGCGGCGCCACCCCCAATTTAAGACGCCGAAGGCGCGCGCCGGCGGCTGAGACAGAGCGCAGCGGAGAGGTGGGCCCGCCCCCCCCGGCGGGATGTGGTCCG
>JANWHI010000017.1 GCA_025450495.1 Candidatus Dormiibacter sp.
GCGTGCCCGCCCATTGGCGGACTGCATACGAAGGGCTGCCCGGGCCGGCGAAGACCCAGTCGGCCTGCGCCAGCCGCGCACACATCTGCTCGTACTGCAGAGGCGTCGCCGAATCCGCATCGCGGAAGGTCGCCACCACGACGTCGTGGCCGACGCTGTCATGGAAATAGGCGACGCTGCGGGCGGCGATCTCGTCGGCGTTCTCCTGGAAGCCGTATGGCGTGTCCAGCATCACAGCCCGCGCCACAGCGCCGCCGGCGCGTCGGATCAGGTCGGCATGCACCGACGTCATCGTCGGCGCGGTCTCGCCAGACCCCATGATCGCGAGCACGCGTGGGGCCGTCATCCGTTCATCGTAGGCCACCCGTGGCCACACCTCGTCTCGCTGCCGCGGTTCGAGCCCCGACTACTCGCTGGCGAAGAAGCGAGCGAGCCACACCAGGGTGCGCACCGGCGCGCCCGAGGGGCCGTCGGGGACCTCCTCGAGGTTGCCCTGGTCGTTCCACGACGTGCCCGCGATGTCGAGGTGCACCCAGGGCAGGCCACCCGCGAAGACGCGGATGAACACGCCGCCGGCGATGGTGCCCGCCTCACGCCCGCCCCAGTTGACCACGTCGGCGACGTCGCTGCGCAAGCAGACGTCGTACTCGGGATGCATGGGCAGTTCGGCGAAACGGTCGCCGGCCTCGCGCGCCCCGCGCTGCACCAGCGCGGTGAGCCGCGCGTCGTTGCTCATCAGCCCGGCGCTGACATGCCCGAGCGCGACGATCACCGCGCCGGTCAGCGTGGCCACGTCGACGATGTGCGTGGCGCCCTTGGCGCGGGCCAGGCTGAGCCCGTCGGCGAGCACCACCCGTCCTTCGGCATCGGTGTTGACCACCTCGATGGTGGTGCCGTCCATCGCGGTCACCACGTCACCTGGCTTGAGCGCATGGCCGCCGGGCATGTTCTCGGTGGCGGGCACGATGGCGATCACGTTGCAGGCAACCTCGAGCGCCGCGATTGCATGGACCGCAGCCAGCACCGCCGCGCCGCCTCCCATGTCCGACTTCATCATCTCCATGTGCAGTGACGGTTTGATGGAGATCCCGCCGGTGTCGAAGGTGATCCCCTTGCCGACCAATGCGAGCCGGCGATCGTCGCCGGGAGCGCCGTTGTAGGTGACCACGATCATCGCCGGCGGCTCATCGCTGCCCCGGGCTATGCCAAGCAGCGCGCCGGCGCCCGACGCCTCGAGCTCGGTGCGCTCCATCACCTCCACGGTCAGCGGCGAGCCGTTGCACAGCTCGCGCACCGCAGCGGCCAGAAGCCTCGGCGTCATCGCGTTGGACGGCTCACTCGTCCAGCGCTGGACGCGGAGGGTCGAGTCCGCCAGGAGAACGGCGTCGGCGAGGGCAGCGTCAACCGACTCGACGGCATCGCTCCCAACGCCGGCAACGACCACCTCCTCGATGAGCGGTGGCCGGCCGCCAGGCTTCTTGTGCACCCCGGCCTCGAAGTTGGCGAGAAGCGTCCCGGTGACCATGGCGCGGAGCAGGGCGGCGAGATCGCTGGCCGGGCCGCTCGCGAGCGAGGGGTCCGCGGCGAGCACCACCCGCGACAGCCGGCGTTTGCGCAGCTGCCGGCCCATCAGGGTATAGGCGTTGTGGAGGCGGTAGCTGTCGAGCACGGCGCGGTCGCCGAGACCGAGCAGGACCACACGGCGAGCCGCCACCCCGTTCGCCGCAGGGACCACGGTCACCTCGCCGAAGCGGCCGCGGACCTCGCCCGTCGCGAGCATGCCGGCCAGCACGCCCCCGAGCGAAGCGTCGAGCGCAGACGCGGCGGGTCCCAGCTCGCCGGTGAAGGCTGTGACCACCAGCGCGTCGCCGCCGATCCCAGTCGGCGCGCCGTCGCCGCGCGTAGCCACCGTCACGGTCGCCTCCCCAATGTCAGTCGTCCCACCGGGCCGGGCGGAATGGTACGCGTCCCGCTCGACACGGGTGGCCGCGCATACTCGTGGCCGTGCGCGATTGGGCGGCGCTCCGCGACGAACTGCGAGCAGAGGCACAAGCCCGCGGTTGGTGCGCACTCGGCGTCTCCGGCATGGAGGCGGACGTCGAGGCCCGCGACCACGGCCTACAAGCGGTGGCGGCGGGCCGCATGGACGGGATGTCGTGGATGACCGCGGACCGGGTCAGGGCGAGTACCGACCTTGGCGCTCGCTACCCATGGGCGCGGAGCATCGTCGCCCTGGCGTGGCCGTACCGGCCAGTGCAGCCCGGACCGCCGGGGCCGGCTGACCGGCCCCGCGGTCGCATGGCCGCCTACGCCTGCATGGCCGGCCCGGGGGAGGGCAGCCCGGCCGACTACCACGATGTGCTCGGCCGCGCGTGCGACGATCTGGTGAGCTGGCTGCGAGGTCGAGTCGGCGAAGTTCGGGTCAAACGCTTCGTGGACCACGGCTGGGCGATGGACCGCGCCATTGCCGTGCGCGCCGGGATCGGCTTCACCGGCAAGCACGCGTCACTGCTGACCACCACCGCCGGCTCCTACGTTCTCCTCGCCGAGATCGCGCTGTCGCTGCCGCTCCCCGCCGACGCGCCCTCCCCCAAATCGTGCGGCAGCTGTGCCGCCTGCATCCCGGCGTGCCCGACCGGGGCGATCGTAGCTCCCGGCGTGATCGACGCCCGGCGCTGCATCTCGTACCTGACCATCGAGCATCGCGGACCGATCCCGCTGCCGCTGCGACCGCTGATGGGCACATGGGTGTTCGGCTGTGACCTCTGCCAGGAGGCATGCCCGATCAACCATCGACGCGCCCCGGCGGCGCTCCCCACCCCACCAGTTGGGGCGCAGCGCGGCCCGGTGCCGGCGCCGGACCTTGTCGAGCTCCTCGAGATGGGCGAGGGCCAGTTTGCGGCGCGCTTCGCAGGCTCGTCGGTCGCCCGGACGGGGCGCTCCGGACTGGCCCGCAACGCGGCGATCGCCCTCGGCAACGCCGGCGCGATGGCCACGGCCCCCGCACTGCAACGGGCCGCTCGCGCCGATCCCGACCCGGTGGTGCGCGAAGCGGCGGCCTGGGCGCTGGAACGGGTGTTCTCAGGAGGTCGCGGCGGCGGTCAGTAGCGCGTGGCGATCAGGCGATCAGTGGAAGAGCCAGATCGCAGCGCCCGCTCCGGCCACGATGGGCGTGCCGATGCACGCCGCCACCAGCGGGATCGGGTCGCGCTGCGGTGGCCACCAGGCCCGGGGCAGAGCGCGCCCCGTGGGGACGCGAGAGCGGCGGAGCCGCGCCGGTTCGGCGCTGAGGATGGCTGCAGCCATGCCGGTGAGCGTGGCCAGCAGCGTGGCCTCGGCCCCCAGGGCCGCGACGTGCGTCGCTCCCGATCTCCACAGCGCCACGATCACGGCGAATGCCAACACGCCGACGACGGTGCCGAAGACCGCGCCGAGCAGCGGCAGGCTGAGCTGGTTGCGTCGCGGCGTGGGCAGCGGCATCGCCGCAGCGTACCACCGGGGCGTCCTGACCTCCAGCGGGGAGCGGCGGATGTCCCGCCACGGCCTTGACCTTTGCGCCAGCCACCCGTACCCTGAACAGGCTCGCGCGAGCGGGCCCGGTTCCACCGTCCAAGCTCACGTCTCACCAGGGAACCCCTGCCAATGCCGTCCCGCACACGTCTTGCTGTCGCGCTCGGAGCCACCGCTGTCGCGGCGATGCCGGCGAGCGTCATCGCCAGCACCTACGTGGTCCATCCCGGGGACACCCTCGGTGAGATCGCGCTGCGACACGGAACCACCGTCGGTGCCCTGGTCGAGGCCAACCATCTCCCCGACCCCAACGTCATCCGCATCGGCCAGCTGCTGCACATCCCCGACTCGCGGATGGGCATCCCCGGCTACGCAGCGGGGGCTCTCGACTCGGAGACGTACACCGTGGTCCACGGCGACACGCTGATCAGCATCGCGCGCCGCTACGGGGTCGACCTCACCGCCCTGGCCCGCACCAACGGCCTCAATGTCAACGCTCCCCTGCACATCGCCGTCGTCCTCCACGTCCCCGGCCGCATCGTCAGGGTCAACGCGCTGCTCGCCCATGTCGCCAACCAGGTGGGGGTCGACCCCAAGGTGGTCAAGGCGGTGGCCTGGATGGAGAGCGGATGGCAGCAGGATGTGGTTTCGCCAACCGGCGCGATCGGCCTGATGCAGGTCGAGCCCTACACCGGCGAATGGGTGTCGAGGTACCTCGCCGGCCGCACCCTCAACCTGCGCGTTGCCGCCGACAACGTCCTGGCCGGGACGCTGCTGCTGCACCACCTGCTCGGCGTCCACCACGGCGACGTCGCGGCGGCCCTCGCCGCCTACTACCAGGGCGACGCATCGATCGGCAAACACGGCCTGCACGACGACACCAAGCGCTACCAGCGGGTGGTCAGGGACCTCATCAGCCGCGTATGAGCCGCGGCGGTTATCCCCAGCTTATCCCCACAAGCCACAGCGCCCGTATCAAGAAAGGAGTGTGGAACAGGGTGCTCCGGTCTCAGCTCAGGCCCAGGTCCAGGGGCAGGCTGAGGCAGCGAACGCCGCCGCCTGACTTCATGAACTCGTCCATGGGCAGGGCGATGGCGTCGTAGCCGATGGCCGCAAGCTGGGAGCGCAGCGCCAGAGCCGCGGACGAGCTGACCACCCTGCCGGCGAGGGCCATGCCGTTGCAGGCGAACCCGGCGGCCACCTCGGCCGGCACCTCGATGAGCTGGAGCCCGCGGCAGCGGATGAGCTCGAGCGACTCAGCGGCGAAGGCCGCAGGCGCGATCAGGGCGGTGCTGTCGTCGAGCGGACAGAAGCAGGTGTCGAGGTGGTAGAAGCGCGGGTCCACCAGCTGCAGCGACGTGCTCTCCACGTCGAGGATCGACGCCACCTCCGCGTGGGCCGCCAGGTCGGTGCGGAATCCCCAGGCCAGGAACAGGTGATCGCCGACGAACAGCGCGTCCCCCGCACCCTCGAATGAGAGCTCCGGCGACACCTCGTGGACGTCGACGTGCAGCCGTTCCAGCGTCGCCCTCCAGTGCCTCTCCTCGCCGGCTCTCTCGGCGTGTTGGAAGCGGCTCAGCACCGCCCGGCGGCGCCACACCACGGCGGCGTTGGCGGTGAAGACCATGTCGGGCAGGCCCGCCACGGACTGGGTGAGCTCGATGCTCTCGCCGAGCTCGAGATAGAGGCGGTGGAGCGCCTCCCACTGGTCGACGGCACGAGCGTGGTCGACCTCGACCGCGACGTGCATCCACGGGTTGATCTCGTACTCGATGCCGAAATGCTCCGGGCGGCACATGAGAATGGCCATGACGCGCTCTCGCACATCCGGTCAGGCCGATCGCCAGCGCGGGGAGCTCCTGTGTCCGGGTCGCCCGCGATGATGACACAACTGACGGTTGCCCTAGACCGCTCGCGCGGCCAGTGCGCCGGCGGCGGCGAGGAGCGCCGTCGCGGGAATGGTGAGCACCCAGGCCACCACGATGGTGCGCGCCGTGCCCCAGCGCACCGCGGCGAGCCTGCGGGTCGCCCCCGCTCCCATCACGGACCCGGACACCACGTGCGTGGTGCTCACCGGGATGGCCAGCTGCGTGGCGGTTTGGATGACCGCCGCCGCCATGGTCTGCGCGGCGAAGCCGTCAACAGGCTCGAGCCTGGTGATCCGGCTGCCCATGGTGCGGATGATGCGCCAGCCGCCGGCGTAGGTCCCGAGGCCGATCGCGGTCGCGGCCGCCACGACAACCCACACGGGCGGTGACGGGAAGGACCCGCGTTGGGTGGCGACGTGACCCGTGGCGAGCAGCGCAAGGGTGATGATCGCCATCGTCTTCTGCGCATCGTTGGCCCCATGGCTGAACGACACGAAGCCACCGCTGAAGACCTGGGCGGTGCGGAAGCCGCTGTTGCCACGTGCGGGATGGATGTTCGCGAAGACGTGCAGCACAGCCAGCAGGAAGAGGTAACCGAGGATGAAGCCGGCAATCGGCGACGTGATCAGGCCGATGATGACTGGTACCACGGTGCCCCATTTCAACGCGTGCACGCCGTAACCGGCGATGCCCATGCCGATCAGCGCGCCGATCAGCGCATGCGATGAGCTCGAGGGCAGCCCGGCGCGCCAGGTGACCAGGTTCCAGGTGATCGCGGCGGCCAGCGCGGCGATGATCATCGCCAGGGAGACCCCACCGGCGGGTGCGACGAGCCCACCGATGGTGTTGGCCACCTTGGTGTGGAGAACCTCGATGGCGACGATCGCGCCGGCCAGGTTGAGCAACGCCGAGAGTCCGATGGCGAGCTTGGCGCCGAGCGCACGCGTGCTGATCGTCGTCGCCACCGCATTGGCAGTGTCATGGAAGCCGTTGGTGAAGTCGAAGCCGAGCGCGACCGCGACTGTGATCCCGAGGAGAATCGGTTGCCCGTCAGGCATTCTTGATGGTGATCGCCTCGAGGATGTTGGCGACGTCCTCGCAACGATCAAGCGCGTCCTCGAGCAGGGTGAAGAACTCTTTGAGCTTGATCACCTCGAGTGCTGCGTGATCCCCGGAGAACAGGTCGGCGATCGCCCGTCGCGACGCGGTGTCGCCGAGATTCTCGAGTCGGTGCACCTCGATGCCGTGTTCCTCGATGCCCTTGAGCTGTTCGAGCTTGGCCACACCGTGCTGCAACTCCGCGCTGGCCTGGGCGATCAGGTCGACCATCTCCACCGCGGCCGGCGGAATCGTCTCGATCTTGTACAGCGTCACCGTGTCGGCGATCTCTTCGATGTAATCGAGCACATCGTCCAGGCCGGACGCCAATGCGTAGATGTCCTCGCGATCGAAGGGGGTCACGAAGGTGCGGTGCAGGGTGCGCACCAGCTCGTGGGTCACCTCGTCACCCTCGTGTTCGAGGTCCTTGATCGCCGCCTGCCTCGCAGCCATCGTGAGCGGCTCGCGGACGCCGTCGCGCAACAGTTGCGCGGCCGCCACGGTTGCGCGGATGTGCTGGTCGAAGAGCTGATAGAAACGCCGTTCGCGGGGCACCAGCGAGAGTTTCACAGCTCCCTCCTCAGCCGTCTGTGGTGAGCCGGGAGCATATACGGGACCGAACCACCGATGCCCCGAGCGTCAGGCGGCGCCCTCGATGGGCAGAGCGCTCAACACTGTCGGGCTGAACGGCCGCAGGGGCAGGCGGGCGCCGGCCTCGGGCGGGGCCACCGGCTGGCGGCGCAGGCACCACAGCGGGTTGACGTCGTCGCGAAGCGCGACCCGCCGGAAGTCGATGAGGCTCTGCCCACCTCGCGGCTCTGCGACCGGTTCGACGGTGGCGACCAGGCGCGGCCGCACCCAGGTCACACCCGGGCCGGCCTGCTCTGCACCGTCGAACGCAGCCAGGTCGGCGGCAACCTCGACCACCCCGGCAAGCCAGCGCGTCGACGCGCCGCCCGGCACGGCAGCGGTGCCGACCACCTCCAGGCGACCTCTGGTCCAGTCCGCCAGCACCACGCTCACGCCTGCGGCGGTGCTGAACCAGCCGACCACCACGGCATCGCGCCGCCCGGTCAAGGGGATGCGCAGCCGGTCGGGCGAGGCGATGCCGGCGCGGTAGGGGGCGCCCCCGCGCCGGGCGATCAACGCGCTGAGCCCGCGCGAGCCCGCTGCCTGGGCCAGGGCGCGCCCGTGGCCCACGACGTGGTCGGGAAGCTGGATGCGCGAATCCGCCGGGATCAGGCCGCGGAGCATGGCCAGGCGGGTCAGCAGCGGCCGTCCGGTCAGCGTCTCGCCGTCGAGCTGGAGGAGATCAGTGGCCAGGTACACAGCCGCCGGCCGCCCCGGGGTCGCCTCGGTCACCCGGCTGAACAACGCGGCCAGGTCGGGCCTGCCGTGGCGGTCGAGCACGCAGACCGATCCGTCGAGCACCGCTTCATGGGCACCCTGCAGCGGCCCCGCTGCGGTGATCTCGGGGAAGCGGACGTCGAGCGACGACACCTCACCCTTGAGCCGCACCGACCCAGACTCCGCCGCGATCAGCAGGCAGCGCGACCCTTCCCACTCGACGCTGAAGAGCCACTCGTCACCGTCGAAGGGAGAAGCGCACGGGACACTGGCCTCGGGCTGGGCACTGCCGGCGAACCCCGCGGCGGGATCATCGATCGGCAGCCTCGGCTGGTCGCCGGCGCCGGTCCGGCGCCCCCGCGGTGCCTGGATTCGCGCGCTCACCGACCGCTCAGGAGGCCTTGCGCCGCCGTGCTCCCTCGGACGACGGGCGGCGGTGCGCAGCGGTCACCTCACGCTCTGCCGGCTTGGTCGCGCGATCGCTCTTCTGGGCTGCCTCGACCGATGCCTTGAGCGCGGCCATGAGGTCGGTCACCTTGGACGGCCGTTCCGGCGCCGCGCGTTCTATGGGCTTGTTGTTCACCTTGGACTCCACCACTGCCAGCAGAGCCTCACGGTATTCGTCGTTGTAGCGTTGCGGGTCGAAGGTGGCGCTGAGGTTGTCGACCAGCATCATCGCCATGTCCAGCTCGCGCTTGTGGATCTCGGGGACTGCCTCAGCCTCGGGGAGCGACAGCTCGCCCACGTCGCGGATCTCGTCGGGCCAGTGCAGGGTGTTGAGCACCAGACCCTTGTCGTGGAGGGCGAGGCGGCAGAGATGCTCGCGATCGCGGAACGCGATCTTGCCCACCGCCACCTTGCCGGTCTTCTCGAGGGCTGCCTTGAGCAGGTAATAGGGTTTGACGCCGACCGGCTCCGGCTCGAGGTAGTAGGCGCTCTTGATGTAGAGGCCCGCCTCGATCTCCGAGTCGTCGCAGAACTCGAGGATCTCGCACGTGTGCGACGTGGTCAGGGGCAGGTTGTCGAGGTCGGCGTCATCGATCTCGACGAACTCGTCCTTGCCCACCTCGTAGCCGCGCACCGTCGAGCCCCAGGGAATCTCCTTGTCCTCCTCGGGACACCAGCGCTTGTTGCGGATCGGTGTGAGGTCGTTGGGACAGAGCATCCGGAACGACACGCTCTTCGATTCGGTCGCCAGGTAGAGCCGCACCGGGATGGCAACCATCCCGAAGCTGATCGCGCCACGCCACATGGATCTGGGCATGCACCGATTCTAAGGGCGAAGGGGGAACTGCGTTCCCGCCTCGCTCAGACCTCGAGAAGCCTCTCGTAGGCGGCCTTCAGCTCCGGGTAGCGCAGGAAGATGATGTGCGCGTACTCCTGGGTGAGCGGTCCGGGCGCGCGACGCAGGTGCATCCCCACCTCCTCCGGACGGTGGTTCGCCTTACGCCAGTTGCACCTCTTGCAGGCGATCACGAGGTTGTCCCAGCGATCGCCGCTGCCACCGCGGGACATGGGCACGATGTGGTCGACGGTGAGCTCAGCGGCGGCGCCGACGAAGCCGCAGTACTGGCAGGTGTGGTCATCACGCAGCAGCAGGTTGCGGCGGTTGGGACGGAGCAGGCGCCGGGGCACGTGGATGGTGCGCAGCAGCCGGACGACGACCACACCCTCGGGCAGACGGCGGCCGCTGAGCGCGGCGGCGGCCTCGAGCTCGGAGCGCTCGTCGAGGAAAGCGACCCGCTCTTTGGTCAGCAGGATGATCAGCCGCCGGTGGCTGATGACATTGAGTGGCTGCATCGAGGCATTCAGCAGCAGCACGGCCATGGCGGAATTCTATTGGGAGAGGGCAACGAGCGCACTGGTTCAGTCCAGTGGCGGCAGCTGCTGCCCGCCGGCGAGCGCCCCGACGAAGAGGTCGCCGACGCCCGCGAGCCTGTCAGCGATGGTGTGGATGGTCCAGCCATCGGGTCTCAGGTCGGGACTGCCCAGCTCGGCCCAGGTGATCGGCGCCGAGACCGGGGCATGCGGCACCGCCCGCACCGTGTACGGCGCGGTGAGCGTCTTGTTGATGATGTTCTGCGTGTAGTCGATGCGAACTTTGCCGGAGCGCTGCCGCACCGACCACTCCCAGCTGACCAGCTCCGGCACGATCGCCCCCACCGCCCTGGCCACGCCTTCCACCCAGGTGCGCACCGCCGCGTAGTCGGGGCCGCGGGCGATGGGTACGTAGATCTGCAGGCCTGTCTGCCCGGTGGTCTTGACCACGCTGCGCAGCCCGTAGTGGTCCAGCGCCACCCCGACCAGCTTGGCAATGGTCACGACACTCTCGAAGCTTGCACCCTCGGCCGGGTCGAGGTCGAAGACGGCCCAGTCGGGCTGCTGCGGCGCGTCGATCCGCGAGTGCCAGGGGTGCAGGTCGATGGACGCAGCGTTGGCCACCCAGACCAACGTCGCCAGGTCGTTGACCACGACGTACTCCTTGGTCTTCTCGCCGTGGTACGTCCAGGACTTGATCCATGGTGGTGCGTGCGACGGCTTGTCCTTGCGCCAGAACGACTTGCCATCGATGCCGTCGGGGAAGACCTGCATGGACAGCGGCCGGTCGCGCAGATAGGGAAGCAGCACCGGCGCCACCTGGATGTAGTGGGCGATGAGGTCGCGCTTGGTCAATTCGTCCTCTGGCCACATCAGCTTGTCGAGGTGGGTGAGTCGCAGCCGGCGGCCGTCCACGTCGAAGGCGTCCGAGTCGCGCAGCCCGCGGAGCTGTTCCAGCAAGCCGCCGGTCGGCGCCGTGCCCGCCGGGGCGGCACCGGCGAGAACTGTGTCGACGGGCACAGGGACGTCACGGCGGCAGTCCTGGGGCACGATGTCGTCGCGCAGCCCGACGAACGCCGGATGGCGGAGGATGCCCTGCCTGGTCCAGCCGGCGTGCCGCACCTCGCACACAAGCACGGGACGGACCCAGGTGGCCGGCTCGCCGGTTCGCGGCGCCGGATGGAGTGAGCTCTCGTCGGTGACCAGGGCGTCGAGCTTCTTGCGCAGACGACGCAGCATCGCCTCGTCGAACCCGGTTCCAACCTGGCCGCAGTGCTGCAGCATGTCACCGTCGTAGACGCCGAGGATCAGCGCGCCGATCTGGCTGGCACGCCGGCCGCGACCCCCGGTCCAACCGGCGATGACGCACGATTGCGTCTGCCACGCCTTGACCTTCACCCAGTCGTGGCTGCGGCGGCCCGGTTGATAGGTCGAGTCAGCCAGCTTGCCGACCATGCCCTCGATGCCTTGCCCGCTCAGCGCCGCGAAGAGATCCTCGCCGTCACGCTCGACGTGGTCGGTGTAGAGGATCCCATCGGCGCCACCGAGCACGTCCTTGAGTGTCTTCTTGCGGATGCGCAACGAGGTGCTCATGAGGTCGCGACCATCGAGCCAGAGCAGGTCGAAGACCGCATACGTGGCGGGGTGTTCGCGCATCACGCGGCGCACATCGCTCTCGCGTGAGACGTTGATGCGCGACTGCAGGCGCTCGAAGGACGGGCGCCCGTCAGGGTCGAGCACAACGATCTCACCGTCAACGATGGCGCGGTGACCGCGCAGCACCGCGGTGAGCGCCGCCATCTCCGGGTATCGCGACGTCTCGTCACGGCCGCTCCGTCCGGCGACCTTGACGGTGTCGCCATCGACCCCTGCCACCGCTCGGACCCCATCCCACTTCAACTCGAACAACCAGCCGTCCCGGCTGAACGGTCGATCCACGCTGGTCGCCAGCATCGGCGCGGGCAGCGCTGGCAGGACCTCGCCGGGGCTGGTCACGCCGGCTCTGCGTCCGGCGGCGCGTGCCGCTCGAGCCGTCTCGCGTGGGTCGCCGCCGGCCTCGGCGGCGATCTCGGCGAGGCTGCGGCCGGTCATCACCGACACCTCATGCTCGCTGGCCTCGTAGCCCTCGACGACGTAGTCATCGCGCTTCTTGATCATCAGCCAGTTCTTGTCGTCGTCTGCGCCCCCCCGGTCGCGCCGGCCGCGCCGGCCGAGCTTCACCAGCGCGTACTCGCCGCGGATCTTGGTGCCGAAGAGGCGGAACTTGAGGTCGCCCTTGGCCAGGCTGGCGTCAACGTCAGCAGCGGTCTCGCCCAGCCACTCGTAGGTCCCGATGTCCCAGAGCAGCACCGTGCCCGCACCGTATCCAGACGGGATGACACCCTCGAAATCGCCGTAGTCGACGGGGTGATCCTCGGTGTGCACGGCCAGGCGTTTGACCCTGGGGTCGAGAGTCGGTCCGCGCGGGATCGGCCAGGAGAGGAGCACGCCGTTGTGCTCGAGGCGGAAGTCCCAATGCATTCGCGTCGCGCGGTGTTGCTGCACGCAGAAGCGGTGGCCGTGCGGGAGGCTGTCCCAATCGATACTCGCCGTCGCCTCGGCGCGCTGTCGCGCCGTCCTCGGCTCGTCCCCGGACGGTTCGGGCGTGCGTGAGAAATCGCGTTTGCGGCGATACTCCTCCAGCGGCATCTGCGCAGTCTGCTACGAAGCGCCATACGCCGGTGATCCGGGTGATTGCACGGACGCTGGGCGGACCGTCAAAATGCCACGCTCGGTACCGTTTCGCGGGCCTGTCGCCGGGCGGTCGTCCAGCCCGAAACTGGTACAATTCACTGTAGTTTCGCGTGCCTTCAGGTGTCGCCCCAGGGTGGCGTCAGGGACACGTCGCAATTCAGCCGCGCCCGCCGGCACACGCACCCTGGAGTCCCACCACTGATCGACGAGAGCGCCCGCCCGAAGGATTCCTATTCCGCCGCCCAGCTGACCGCGCTGAAGGGACTTGAGCCCGTCCGCAAACGACCGGGCATGTACATCGGCTCCACAGACTCGCGTGGCCTGCACCACCTGATCCGCGAGATCGTCGACAACTCGATCGACGAGGCACTCGCGGGCCAGTGCGACACCATCACCGTGACCCTCCATGCCGACAACTCGGTGTCGGTGATCGACAACGGGCGCGGCATCCCCGTCGACATGCATCCCACCGAGAAGAAGCCCGGCTTGGAGCTGGTGCTGACCGAGTTGCACGCCGGCGGCAAGTTCGGCGGCGGCGGATACAAGGTGTCGGGCGGACTGCACGGTGTCGGCGCCTCCGTCGTCAACGCGCTCAGCGAGCGGCTGGTCGCCGAGGTGCACCTGGGCGGGAGCCTCTACCGCCAGACGTACACGCGCGGCGTCCCCGACGCACCGATGGCGGTGGTCGGCAAGACGGACCGGCGCGGCACCACCATCCACTGGTGGCCCGACCCCGCGGTGTTCGAGGAGGTCCACCACAGCTGGGACATCGTCGCCAACTTCATCCGCGAGGTCGCCTTCCTCACCAAGGGCGTCAGCATCACGATTGTCTCCGAGGCTCCCGCACGCGAGTACACGTTCTACTTCGAGGGCGGCATCCAGGCGATGGTCCGGTACCTCAACGCCAACCGCACCGTGGTCAACGCCCGACCCATGTACGTGGAGCGCGAGATCGAGGGAACGCTCATCGAGCTCGCCATCCAGTACCAGAACAGCGTCTTCAGCGAGCAGGTGCTGGCATTCGCCAACAACATCCATACCGAGGAGGGCGGCGCGCATCTCACCGGCTTCCGCACCGCGCTCACCAGCACGCTCAACAAGTACGCCCGCAAGGCCGGCATCCTCAAGGACAACGACCCCAACCTCAGCGGCGACGACGTCCGCGACGGGCTCACGGCGGTTATCAGCGTCAAGCTCCAGGACCCGCAGTTCGAGGGGCAGACCAAGACCAAGCTGGGCAACAGCGAGGTCGCCGGCCAGGTCTCGACGGTGCTGAGCGACGCACTCATGCAGTTCCTCGACGAGAACCCCGCAGACGGGCGCCGCATCGTCGACCAGTCGCTCACCGCCGCGCGCGCCCGCCAGGCCGCGGCCAAGGCACGCGACCTGGTGCGGCGCAAGTCGTTCCTCGAGGGCTCGGCGCTGCCCGGCAAGCTCACCGACTGCACCGAGAAGGACCCATCGCAGTGTGAGATCTTCATCGTCGAGGGTGACAGCGCCGGCGGCTCGGCCAAGCAGGGGCGCGAGCGCAAGAACCAGGCAATCCTTCCGCTCCGCGGCAAGATCCTCAATGTCGAGAAGGCGCGCGCCGACAAGATCCTCGGCAACGAGCAGATCAAGGACCTGATCACCGCGCTCGGCGTGGGCTTCGGCGAGGACTTCAACATCGAGCGCCTGCGCTACCACCGCATCGTGCTCATGGCCGACGCGGACGTCGATGGTTCGCACATCCGCACCCTGCTGCTGACGTTCTTCTGGCGCCACATGCAGCCGCTGATCCACGCGGGCTACCTGTACCTCGCGCAGCCTCCCCTGTACAAGCTGGTCAAGGGCAAGTCGGTGGAGTACGCGTACAGCGACGACGAGCGCGACGTCAAGTCGAAGGGGCTGGGTGGCAAGGTGGAGATCAGCCGCTACAAGGGACTCGGCGAGATGAATCCTGAGCAGCTCTGGGAGACCACCATGGACCCGGCCCGGCGCGTGCTGCTCCAGGTCGAGGTCGGTGACGCGGTGCGCGCCGACGACATCTTCGACCGTCTCATGGGGACGGAGGTCGAACCGCGCAAGCGATTCATCCAGACCCACGCCAAGTCGGTGCGGAACCTCGACATCTGATGGCCGCTGCGCACCGTCCGGTCGCCGTCGACGCCATGGGCGGGGACAACGCACCCGCCGAGGTCGTGCGCGGCGCACTGCGCGCTGCCACGGAGCGGGACATCCCGGTGCTGCTGGTCGGCCGGCGCGAGCTGCTGGAAACCGAGCTGGCCCGCATCGAGGGGCCGGAGACAGTCTCGCGCGCCCGCCTCGAGATCGTCGATGCGCGCGAGGTCGTCGAGATGGATGAGCACCCCGCCAACGCGGTGCGCGCCAAGCGGGATTCGTCGGTGGTGCGCGCCTGCGCGCTGCTGGCTGAGGGTCGCGCCGGCGCCGCGGTCAGTGCCGGCAACAGCGGGGCCGTGCTCGCCGCGGCGCTCTTCATCGTCAAGCGCATCCCGGGCGTGGCCAGGCCCGCCATCGGCGCGCAGCTGCCCTCGTCCGGGACGCCGACGTTCCTGCTCGACGTCGGCGCCAACACAGACTGCAAGGCAGAATGGCTGGTGCAGTTCGCCGTCATGGGCAGTGTGTATGCGCGCACCATGATGGGCGTCGTTGCACCGCGCATCGGGCTGCTCAGCAATGGGGAGGAGCCCGGCAAAGGCTCGCAGCTGGTCCAGGAGGCGTACCCGCTGCTCGGTGGTGCAGCGGTCAACTTCGCCGGCAACGCCGAGGCCAAGGAGCTGTTCAACGGAAGCTTCGACGTCGTCGTCTGTGACGGCTTCGCGGGCAACATCGCCCTCAAGACGGCCGAGGGGGTCGGTGAATACCTCTTCGCGACGCTCCGCAAAGAGGCGATGAGCAGCATCGGCGCCAGGCTCGGCGGCCTGCTGCTCAAGCCGCGGCTGCGGGCGGTGCGCGATCGCGTCGACTACCGGCACACCGGCGGCGCGCTGCTGCTCGGTGTCAACGGGGAGGTGGTGATCGCTCATGGCAGGTCCGACTCGCTGGCGGTGATGAACGCCATCCGCGTCGCAGCCGACGCCGTCCGGCGCGACGTCAGCGGCACCATCGCCATGGAGCTCAGCGCGGCCGGTGCCGGCGCGGCGGGGGCGCCTCTCGACGAGGCTGCGTCGCGATGACCATCTTCGAACCGGGCCAGGTCCGCGGCATCGACCTCGAGCAGGAGATGCGTTCGTCCTACATGGACTACGCGATGAGCGTGATCATCAGCCGAGCCCTACCCGACGTGCGCGATGGGCTCAAGCCGGTGCAGCGCCGCATCCTCTACGCGATGCTCGACCAGGGCATGACCGCGGGATCGCGCTACAAGAAGTCGGCCGCGATCGTCGGAGAGGTGCTGAAGAGCTACCACCCCCATGGCGACGCGTCGGTGTACGACACCATGGTGCGCATGGCCCAGGACTGGGTCCTGCGCTACCCGCTGATCGACGGCCAGGGCAACTTCGGCTCTGTTGACGGCGATCCCCCGGCTGCCTACCGCTACACCGAGGCGCGCATGGCCCCGATCGCCATGACGTTGGTCGATGACATCGACAAGAACACAGTCGACTTCCAGGACAACTTCTCTGCTGAGACGCAGGAGCCCACGGTGCTGCCCACCGTCCTGCCCAACCTCCTCGTCAACGGCGCCAGCGGCATCGCGGTGGGCATGGCGACCAACATCCCTCCGCACAACCTCGGTGAGGTGTGTGACGGCCTGGCGCGACTCATCGACGATCCCGAGACCACCACCGAGGAGCTGACCAGGATCATCAAGGGTCCGGACTTCCCAACCGGCGGGATGATCTACGCGCGCGACCTGCCCACGGTGTACGGCACGGGCCACGGCCGCATCGTGATGCGCGCGCAGGTGGACTTCGAGGAGGCCTCTGACGGCAAGGAGCAGATCATCGTCCGCGAGCTGCCCTACCAGGTCAACAAGGCGCGCCTGCTGACCACCATCGCCGACCTCGTCAAGGACCACAAGCTCGAGGGTATCGACGGGCTCAACGACGAGTCCGACCGCAACGACAACACCCGCATCGTCATCAAGCTGAAGTCGAGCGCGCGGCCGCACACAGTTCTCAACAATCTCTTCAAGCACACCCAGCTGCAGCTCACCTTCGGTGCGATCATGCTGGCGCTCGTCGACGGACGTCCCCAGGTGCTCGGCCTCAAGGCGATGCTGCAGCACTTCATCGACTTCCGCCGCGTGGTGGTCACCCGGCGCACCCAGTTCCTCCTCGCCAGGGCACGCGAGCGCGCTCACATCCTCGAGGGTTTGATGAAGACCCTCGAGCATCTCGATGAGGTGATCGCGATCATCCGTGCGGCCAACGACGAGAAGTCGGCGCAGGCGCAGTTGGAGCAGCGCTTCGAGCTCACCGACCGTCAGTCCAAGGCGATCGTGGATCTCCGCCTCGGTCGCCTCACCCGCCTCGAGGCCGGCAAGATCCGCGACGAGTACGGTGAGCTGATCAGGGAGATCGCTCGCCTCGAAGACGTGCTCGCCGACGTCCGCAAGGTGGACGCGATCGTCAAGGAGGAGCTCGCCGCGATCCGCAAGAAGTACGCAGACCCGCGGCGCACCGTGATCAACCAGGGCGAGGTCGAGCTCAACGAGGAGGACCTCATCCCCCGCGAGCAGGTCTTCGTCACGCTCACCCAGCGCGGTTACATCAAGCGCATCCCGCTGGACCAGTACCGCATGCAGCACCGCGGCGGCAAGGGTGTCGTGGGAGCGCGCCGCTCCACCGACGAGGACTATATCGCCCACTCGACGAGCGCCAACACGCACACCGACATGCTCTTCTTCACCAACCGCGGCCGCGTGTACCGCCTGCGCACCCATGAGATCCCCGACGTCAAGCGCCAGGCCAAGGGGCTCCCGGTGA
>JANWHI010000018.1 GCA_025450495.1 Candidatus Dormiibacter sp.
CGAGCACCAGCTCCCCGTCCCGCTTGAGGAGGTGGCTCGAGGCATCGAGCTGGCCCGTGGAATTCGGATCCGGCACCTGCTTGACGCAGACGACGACATTCATGGGGACTCCTGAGTATCACGATCTGTGAGAGCAGCGTGGTGGGACTCTACCCGACCGTTTCCAGTCGACGGCGGCGACTTCTCAGTGACGGCTAAGCCTCGGTGAGGGCGTCCGGTAGAGAATGATGTCAACCGACGGACACCGACCAACAGAGAGAGACCCCGCACATGTTCACCTTCGTCCGTTCAGCCGCCCACTGGGTGGGCGGCCACGCATTTCCCGCCGCCGCCGCAACCGTGCTCGTGGTCGGAGCCGCTGCCGGTGGCATCGGCTACTCGATCGCCGGGGGCCGCGCCACGGCCGCACCGATCTCGTCCACTGCGCCCCCGACCACCACCCACCCGCCGGCCAATGGCAAGGCCAAGCCCCACAGCGGCACGGCGGCCAGCCGCGGCCAGGCGCTGATCAACAGCGCGCTGACCATGCTCTCCAAGGAGACCGGGCAGTCGGTGGCGTCGATCCGTGCGCAGCTGGCCGCCGGCAAGTCGGTCGATGCGATCGCCGGCGCCAAGGCTCCCGCGATCCAGGCCCAGATCCTCGCGCAGCTCACCAAGCTGGGCAACCGCGCCGTCGCGGCCAAGAAGATCACCGCCGCGCAGGAGACCATGTACCTCGCCCTGGCGAACACCAAGGTGGCCGCGCTGATGGCCGAGCCGGGAACGCAGCTCATGCAGGACGTGCAGAAGTTCCTGAAGATGCTGCAGTTGCACCGCCCGGCAGCTGCGACGCCGGCTCCGGCAACCGGCACCTGACGGCGGGCCGCATCCGGCTGAGCCGAGGGGAGGGGAGCGTCACTCCCCTCTCTCGTCTGTCCCGGCTTTCTGGTGAGGCCTCATCGGTACACTGAGTCGGATGGCCAAGTCCTACCAGCGTGCCGAGCAGGTGATCGATCCGGCGAAGAAGTACACGGCGACGATCACCACCGACAAGGGCGACATCGTCTTGTCGCTCGATCCTGCGCGCGCGCCCAAGAGCGTCAACAACTTCGTGTTCCTCGCGCGCGACGGCTTCTACGACGGGCTCACGTTTCACCGCGTGGTCGACGACTTCGTGATCCAGGCGGGCTGCCCTGAGGGAACCGGACGTGGTGGGCCGGGTTACCGGTGGGACGACGAACCGGTGCAGGGTGAGTACATCGCCGGCGCTGTCGCCTGTGCCAATGCCGGCGCCAACACCAACGGCTCACAGTTCTTCATCTGCACTGTCGACGATCGGCACAAGCTGGCCAAGTCCTACAACCTGTTCGGCCAGGTGGTGAAGGGCATGGAGGTGGTCGGGCAGATCCGGCAGGGCGACGTGATGCGGTCGGTGGCGGTGACCGAGGCTTAGCGACGATGTCCGACCGGCTGCGCCTCATGTCGATCCACGCTCACGCCGACGACGAGACCATCACCATGGGCGGCCTGCTGGCGACGTGCGCGGACCGCGGGATTCGCACCTGCAACATCTGCTGCACCGACGGCAAGCTGGCCACGATCGTCGCCGCCGACATGCCGGAGGAGACGACCCGCCCGCACCTCGCGGAGATTCGCCAGCAGGAGTTGCGCGCGGCGATGGAGATTCTCGGCGTCGACGAGGTGCAATTCCTCGGGTACGGCGACTCGGGGATGTGGGGCGCGGACACCAACCAACTGCCCGGTGCGTTCTGGAAGGCGGACATCAACGAGGCGGTCGGCCGCGTCGTCGCCCACATCCGGCGGTTCCGTCCGCAGGTGGTGGTCACGTACGACGCGGCCGGCGGCTACGGCCACCCCGACCATATCCAGACCCACCGGGTCGCGCTGCTGGCTGTCGAGGCAGCACTCCAGAAGGCGCTGTACCCCGAGGCGGGCGAGCCGTGGCGCGTGCAGAAGCTCTACTACACGGCGTTCCCGCGCTCGTTCTTCAAGAAGGTCGCCGACATGGCCAAGGCCGCGGGGATGGAGCCGCCGTTCGGCGTCGAGGATCCCGACGACCTGCCATTCCTGACACCGGATGAATGGGTCACGACAACGGTGGACGTCCGCAACGCCGTGCGCCGCAAGCGCGCCGCGCTGCTGGCGCACCACAGCCAGATCACCCGCGACTGGCCGATGCTGGCCATCCCCGAGGACGTCAACATCGAGCAATTCGGCACCGAGGCGTATCAACTGGTGATCTCGCGCACCCTGCCGCGCCTGCCGGAGACCGATCTCTTCGCCGGCATCGAGGCCGCCGCAGCCGTCGCCGTCTGACCGGCAGGCGGCCGCTCACGAGGCAGCCGTCACGACCCGAGCGTCAGACGCGCTCGACCACCATGGCGATGCCCTGACCGCCGCCGATGCACATGCCGGCAACGCCGAGCTGGGCGCCGCGGCGCTGCATCTCGTGCAGCAGCGTGACCATGATCCGCGTTCCGCTGGCTCCGATGGGGTGGCCGATGGCGATGGCGCCACCGTTGACGTTGAGCTTCTCGTCGGGAACCGCGAGCTCGCGTCCCACCGCGACCGACTGGGCCGCGAACGCCTCGTTCAACTCGAAGAGGTCGATGTCCGTGACGGCCAGACCTGCCCGTTCCAGGGCAGCGCGCACCGCCGGCACGGGACCCATGCCCATCACGCGTGGCGGCACGCCGGCGCTGGCGTAGGCGCGGATGCGCGCCAGCGGGGTACGGCCCTCGGCGCGAGCACGCGTCGCACTCATCACCACCACAGCGGCACCGCCGTCGGTGATGCCGCTGGCGTTGCCCGCGGTGACGCTGCCCTCCTTGTCGAAGGCCGGCCGCATGGCCGCCAGGGCGTCGCCGGTGATCCCCGGTCGCGGGTGCTCATCGACCTCGATGGTCACCGTCTCCTTGCGCTTCTTGACGGGCACACCGACGATCTCGTCGCGGAATCGGCCGTCGGCGATCGCCCGCTCTGCCTTCTGCTGCGACGCGGCCGCGAACGCGTCCTGGTCCTCGCGGCTCACCTCGTACTCCCGGGCGACGTTCTCCGCGGTGTTGCCCATGTGGCAGTCCTCGAAGGCGCACCAGAGCCCGTCGCGGATCATCTCGTCGACCAGCTCGCCGTGGCCGAGCCGGTAGCCGAAGCGGCCGTTCTGCAGGAGGTAGGGGGCCCGGGACATGTTCTCCATGCCCCCGGCCAGCACCACCTCGGCGTCGCCGGCGCGGATCGCCTGCGCAGCCAGCGCGATCGTCTTCAGCCCTGAGCCGCACACCTTGTTGACCGTCATCGACGGCGTCTGCTCAGCGAGGCCCGCCCCGATCGCCGCCTGGCGTGCGGGGTTCTGGCCGAGGCCCGCGGAGAGCACGTTGCCCATGAGCACCTCGTCCACGGCCTCGAGCCCGGCACGGCGCATCGCCTCCTGGGCGGCGATGGCGCCCAGGGCAGGGGCGGGGATGTCGACGAACGCCCCACCCATGGTGCCGACCGGCGTGCGCACCGCGCTGACGATGACCGCCTCTTCCATCCCCCGAGTATTGCAGGAGGGGGGGCCGGCCCTACTCCAGCCCGTGTCCGAACGACCGGGCATACCTCTCGGCGAATTGCTCGCGCGTGTAGCTGTGGCTCTGGGGGCCCTGCTGTTCGATGACGTACGCCGCCGCCAGCGCGCCCATGCGGGCGGCGGCGTCGGGGTCGCGCCCGGCCCGAAGCCCCGCGAGCAGGCCGGCGATGTAGGCGTCACCGGCGCCGGTGGGGTCGACCAGGGCCTGCGGCTGGGCGACCGGGATGCTGTGCACCTCGCCGCCGACGTGCAGCTCGCTGCCCTGGCCGCCCCGGGTCAGCGCGACCATGGCGCCACCACCGGCCAGCGCCTTCGGGTCGCGACCGGTGCGACGCTGGATCACCTGGAACTCGTAGTCGTTGCCGACCAGCAGCCACGCCGCCTCGAGCCCGGCCACCAGCGTGTCGTCGCTCATCGAGCTCAGCTGTTGGGCGGGCGCGAACACCAGCCGCGCCTGGAGCCCGGCGGCCTGCTCGATGTGCAGGCCCATGCCATCGGGCGCATCGGGGGCGACGACGACGTGCTCGACACCCGACATGGCGGCGAGTTTGACGCGTGCGGCCCGGCCCATGGCGCCGGCGTAGAACGCGGTGATCTGGTTGTCGTCGGCGTCGGTGGTGATGTAGGACGTGGCCGTGGGGATGTCGTCGAACATCACCGCGCCGGAGGTGTCGACCCCGACCGCCGAGAGGGCGGCGCCGTACTCGGCGAAGTCGTTGCCGACGGCGGCGCAGAGCAGTGGACGCTCGCCGAGCAGGGCCAGGTTGTAGGCGATGTTGGCCGCGGTCCCGCCGCGGCGCTTCTGGAGACGGTCGACGAGGAACGACACGTTGAGGATGTGCGCCTGGTCGCTGATGATGTGCTCGGCGAAGCGGCCCGGGAACACCATGATGGTGTCGAAGGCGACCGACCCGGTGACGGCGATGGTTCCCATGGACGGGCAAGCATAGGCACCGCCACCAGGGCCACTACCGTCGTGGCAGAGCCGCCCCGAGCCCGGGGCGGGCGAGAATGGAGGGGATGGCACCTCCCACCACGCGGCCGACCATCGGCGCCGCAGCACAGTTCGCGCCCGCCACCGACGACGAGCTGCCCGCGCTCGCCGACGCGGTCGAGGTCTATCGACGCACCTACACGACGGTGCTGCGCAGCAGCGGTGAGACCCGCCTGCGGGTGCTGGAGACCTCGCACAAGGCGATGCACAGCAGCCTCCACTCGCTTGCCGATTCTCCTGTTCCGGACCTCGGCGCCTTCCTCTACGCCGTGCGCCGCCTTCCCGATGCCATCTTCGCCGGCCAGCTCGGGGTCATGGGCCAGTCGGCCGAGATCTTCCAGCGCAGCGGCTTCGGCTCGTTCACGGGACTGACCGAGATCGGCGCCCCCGGCCGTCGACGGCGCTGGTGCGACGATGGCAACGGCACCCTGGCAGTCCTCATCTCATCGGCGTCGGACGTCGACGACCTGGTGCCCACCCTGGTCGCCTTCCAGATCGAGTGGAACAAGGTGCGCACCGTGCTCGCCGGGGTTCCTCAGGACGACGGCACGCCGGCTGAGCTGGCCGCGGCCTGCGGCGGATCGGAGGACGACTGGACGCAGCTGCACGAGGTGTGGGGGCCCTCGTTCAGCTCCCACATCGCGTTGATCCGGCGCCGCCGTCTGTCGCTGAGGTTGCGGATGCTCGGCGGCACCCAGGTCGGCTATGCGCGGGTCACCCGGCGCTGGTGGCAGCAGGTCACCGGCGTGATGCGTTCAGAAGGGTTGCTCGATCGGCCGGTGTACTTCGTCAGCAGCAACTCGCACAGCCTCGGCAACCTGGCCACGGGGCTGGCCCGCCGCCACCAGGAGGAGCTGGTGGCATCGGTTGAGCGATTCGGGTTGCCGGAGCTGCGCGAGGAGCTGCGTGCCTTCCGTGAGGGGCGCGCCGAGGGCAACTGGGACAACTTCCTGTACTTCGCGTCGCGGGTGTGGCAGCGCGGGTTCGCCACCGACGCGGAGCGCGCCGCGGTGCGTCGCGAGGAACGCGATGCCGGTGTCGTCGCCGTGGGCAGTCGCACCGCGCTCGACGTCGCCGCCCAGGTCATCGCGCTCGACCGGCTCGACCCCGCGGCCCTGGACGAGCGCCTCCACCCGATCGACGCCCAGGCGCTGCGGTCGAGCCGCGCGGTCATCGTCAACGTCGACTACCCGCTCGGGCTGGCGGCCTACACCATCCTCAGAGAGGTGGCCGAGACGGCCGCCGAGCTGCGCGGCGTCTACGTGCTGGGCAAGGCGGCAACTCTGAACGCCGATGTCGGCGACGTGATGATCAGCAACGTCATCCACGACGAGCACTCGAGCAACACCTTCTGGCTCGACAACGCATTCCGCGTCTCCGACATCGCGCCCTACCTGCGCTTCGGCAGCGGCCTCGACAACCAGCGAGCGGTGACTGTCAAGGGCACGTTCCTGCAGAACCGCGGGTACCTCGACTACTACCACCGCGAAGCGTTCTCGGTCGTCGAGATGGAGGTCGGCCCCTACTGCTGCGCCATGTACGAGATGAGTGAGGCTGCGCGCTACCCCATGGGTGAGCCAGTGAACTTCTCGCAACTGCCGGTGGACTTCGGTGTGATCCACTACGCGTCGGACACCCCGTTCACCCAGGCCCGCACGCTGGGCGCGCGCGGCCTCTCCTATTTCGGGATGGACTCGACGTATGCCTCGTCGGTCGCCATCCTGCGTCGCATCCTCCGCCTGGAGGGTGCGCTGATCGATGCCACGCCGACGGTGCCCGTGCCGGTCGTCGACGATGGCGACAGGCTTCCCCCCGGACCGCCCTTGTGACGCCGCGCTGGGGGTTCGCGGTGGCGATCCTGGTGCTGCTGTTCAGCGCCGGGTGCGGTGGCAATGCTCCGGGGAGCTGCGCCGCCGCGGGGTGCACGGCACCCGTGCAGGAGAACCTCAACGTGCAGCCGCAGAACAGCACCCTGCTGGTCGGCGTCAACCGCGTGTCGATCGCCCTTCTCGACGGCAAGCAGAGCCCGGTTGCCGCGACCGGCGTGAGCGTCGACATCCTCGATCCCGCCGGCCAGTCGATCGGCACCCGTCCGATGGAGAATATCGCCGCCGTCTATGGCGGCATCCCAGTGTACGTCGGCATCGCCCAGTTCCCGACGGCGGGCCAGTATGAGTTCGTCGTGACCGGACATGCGGCGGGCGGCGCGGTCGACGGTCATGCCTTCGTGACCGTGGCCAGCTCGGGAGCTGAGGTCGCCGTCGGCGCCCACGTCCCGGCGCTGCACCAGGCAGTCCTCACCGACCCCGGCGTCACCCTCGCGATGGTCGACAGCGGTGTGCCCCCGGACACCTGGCATGACCAGACGATCGCCGGTGCGCTGGCCGCGCACCGGCCGATGGTGCTGTTCTTCGGTCAGCCCGGCTTCTGCCCCAGCAAGACGTGCGGGCCCACCGTCGCCATCCTCAAGCAGCTCTGCACCCAGTACTGCTCCCAGTTCTCCTTCCAGCACATCGAGACCGACTTCCCCGCATCAGCCAACCAGGTCTTCAACAACCCGGCGTTCCGCGCCTTCGGGTTGCCGAGCGACCCCTGGGTGTACTTCGTCAACAGCGCCGGGATCATCGCCGACCGGTTCGAAGGTCCGGTCACGCTCGACGAGCTGCAGGGCGCGGCGGAGGGCACACTGGCCGGGCATGTCCCGGCCGTCTCGCTGAGCTCCTGACCGTGAACCGCGCGGTGCACTAGCGATGCCGCTGCTCAGCCTCGAGAACGTCGCCATCGCATACGGCGCCGAC
>JANWHI010000019.1 GCA_025450495.1 Candidatus Dormiibacter sp.
CGAGCAGGGTGCTGGCGTTGAAGATCGAGCTGTACGTCCCGGTGACGCTCCCGACAAGCAGGGCGAGCACGAAGCCGGTGATCGTCGAGCCGCCGAAGAGCACCAGCGCGAGCAGCACGAATGCAACCGTCAGCGACGTGTTCAACGAGCGCGTCATGGTCTGCACCGTCGACAGGTTGACCACCTGGTCGAAGGTGAGACGGGGGCCGTAGCGCAGGTTCTCGCGCACCCGGTCGAACACCACGATGGTGTCGTGGATGGAGAACGCCACCGCGGTCAGCAACGCGGTCACGAACAGGGTGTCGACCTGGCCGAGGGCGGTGAAGTGGCCGATGATCGCCCAGATCCCCGCCAGCACGAACACGTCATGGAGCAGCTTCAAGAAGGCGCAGACCGAGAACCGCCATGCCGAGATCGCCCGCTGCTTGCGGAACGCGAGCGCCAGGTAGGTCGCGATCAGCGCCGAGGCCACCAGGATGAGGATCACTGCGCTGCGCACCAGGTCGGAGGCGACGCTCGGGCCGATGAACTGCTCCTGGATTGCCGGGTTGCCGGTCTTCGGATCCGTGGCGAGGCCGAACTTGCTGGTCAGTGCGCCCTGGACGGCCTGCACGGGATCCCTGCCGCCGGTCGCGGTGCCGGGCAGGAAGCTGATCTCGTACTGGTTGCCGGAGTCGGCCTGCACCTGCGGTTGCAGGTTGCCGATCGCCGAGTCCACCGTGCTGATCACCTGGGCTTGCGTCCCCGGATGCGCCAGCGTGGCCGTGACCTTGTAGCCACCGCTGAAGTCCAGCCCGAGCCGGAAGCCCCAGAAGAGGATGGCCAGGATCCCGGGGATGATGATCGCCAGCGAGCCGGCGAAGTACCAGTTGCGCGAGCGCACGATGTCGAAGCGTCCCTTCGGCGGCTTCTCGAGGTACTCCTCGTGGATCTGGGTGTACATGGTTGGATTGCGGCCGAGCCGCAGTCGCAGCGCCCCCGCCAGCAGCGCACGGGTCACCGTGACGGCGCTGAAGAAGCTGACCGCGACGCCGATGCCCAGCGTGATCGCGAAACCGCGCACGATGTCGGTGCCCAGGATGGCCAGCACCAGGCAGGCGATGATCGTGGAGATGTTGCTGTCGCGGATCGCCGGGAAGGCACGCCGGAAGCCGGCGTCGACGGCCGCGCCCACGCTGCGCCCGTGGCGTCGCTCATCGCGCGTTCGTTCGAAGATGAGCACGTTGGCGTCGACTGCCATGCCCACGCTGAGCAGGAAGCCGGCCAGCGCGGCCAGCGAGATCGTGACCCCGATGATCTTGAACAGCGCCAGCACGATCGCGCCGTAGGCAACCAGCGCCAGGCAGGCGAGCAGGCCGGGGAACCGGTAGTAGCCGAGCATGAAGAGCACGATGATCAGCAGGCCCACGGCGCCGGCGATCAGGCTGCGCTGCACTGTCTGCTGACCGAGGGTGGCGCTGACCTCGTTGCTCGACACCGTGGTGATCTCGGCGGGCAGCGCCCCTGCGGAGATGTCACTGGCCAGCGCCTGGGCCGCCTGGCTGGTGAAGCCGCCGGTGATCTGGGTCTTGTTGCTCGACGGGCCCTGCACCACCGGGGCGGTGATGATCTGGTTGTCGAGGAAGATCGCCACCTGCGCCTGCGGGGGCGGTGCCTGTGGGCTCTGCTGGTAAAACGCGTACGCCGCGGTGGTCACCTTGTTCCACTCGGTGGCGCCGGCGTCGTTGAAGTTGATGTTGACCGCGATCTGACCGCTCTGGTCGGTGCCGACGCTGGCCTGGATCACATCACTGGCATCCAGCGCGTCGTCGATCTTCCAGTGGTAGCCCGTCGGGTACAGCTGTGTGTTGGCGAATTGGTTGACGTCGAAGAGCCGCTCCTGGTCGGCGAGGAACTTCGGGTCGTTGGGATTGGGCGCGCCGGCCACCGCTGTGGCGAAGTGCAGCTTGGCGGTGGTGCCCACCACCTGGCGCGCCTGGTCGAGCGAGACACCCGGGATCTGGATGAGGATCTGGTCTGAGCCCTGCGCAGACACCGCCGCTTCGGAGACGCCGAGCCCGTTGACACGAGCCTGCAGCAGCGGGAGCGTCTTGTCGCGCGCCTCGGTCACGCTCTGACCCTTGGGTCCGTTGCGGCAGTTGCTCCCCGGCGGGTCGTTGAGGCCCCGGCAGATCTGCACCGTCAGCTCGGTGCCGCCCTGGAGGTCGAGGCCCTTGACGAACGTGATCGGGTGACCGCCGATGTTGGGAACGGTGGTCAGGTTCTGCCCGAGCGGTTGATGGACCACGACGTACCGGTAGAACAGGCTGTAGCCATCGATGAAGAGGGCAGCGAGCACGATGAGGACGACAACGATGACGCGTATGCGGGACACGCGGAGAAAGAAATCACCCACTGGGATCGAGTGTAGCCGGGATCCGCGGCGTTCCGACTCGCCGCGCCGGGGCCGGCAATGGTGCCTCGTCGGCACCGTCATCGGCGCCCCTGCCGGCGCGCAGGCGGGCGTCGGACTCGGCGCGGAACGCCCCAAAACGTCCGGCGGTGATGGCCTCGCGTGCCGCCGCCATCAGGTTGGCCAGGTGGGTCACGTTGTGGAGCGTGAGCAGACGGTGGCCGAGAATCTCACCGGCCATGAAGAGGTGGCGCAGGTAGGCGCGTGAGAACCTCGTGCAGGCGGGACAGGGGCAGCCGGCGACCAGCGGTCGCACGTCGTCGCGATACACCGCCCGGCGCAGCGCCAGGCGACCATCCGGGGTCATCGCGGCGCCGGTCCGGGCGAGGCGGGTGGGCGCCACGCAGTCGAACATGTCGACGCCCATCCCCACCATGGTCAGCAGCTCACTGTCGGTGCCGAGCCCCATGAAATACCGCGCCGTTGTCGAGGGCAGCTCGGCCAGCGAGGCCGCGGTCATCGCCTCCATCACCTCGAGCGGCTCGCCCACCGACAGCCCACCGACCGCGACACCGTCGAAGTCGAGCGCGGCCACCTGCGCCGCCGACTCCCTGCGTGCCTCTGCGTCGAAGCCGCCCTGGCAGATGCCGAACAGCAGCCGGCCCTGGCCGGGATGCGCGGCCCGGCAGCGCATCGCCCAGCGGTGGGTGCGCTCCGTCGCGGCGATCGCCGCCGCCGCATCGCTGCCCCAGCCGACCGGTTGATCGAGGCACATGACGATGTCGGCGTCGAGCCTCGCCTGCATGCTGACGGCTTCCTCGGGGCTGACGCGCAGCCTGGTGCCGTCGTACGGGGACACGAAGGTCGCCGCCTCCTCGTCGACGGACACAACCCGGCGCAGGCTGACCAGCTGGAAGCCGCCGCTGTCGGTGAGGATCGGACCATCCCAGCCCATGAAGGCGTGCAGGCCACCGGCGCGCTCGATGAGGTCGACGCCGGGGCGCAGCGCGAGGTGGTAGGCGTTGCAGAGCAGGATGTCGGCGCCACACGCTCGTACTTCGGCCGGGTCGAGTGACTTGACGGTGGCATGCGTGCCGACCGGCATGAACGCGGGGGTGCGCACCTCCCCGTGCGCGGTGCGCAGGCGCCCCGAGCGCGCGCAGCCGTCGCTGGCGTCGACGGTCAGCGCGGTCATCGCGACCCGCTGTCGCGCCAGCAGAGCATGCAGTCGCCGAAGCTGAGAAAGCGATAGCCGTTGTCGAGGGCATGCGAGTAGGCATCGCGCCAGCGGTCGCCCACCAGCGAGGCGAGTAGCACGAGCAGCGATGAGCGGGGCTGGTGGAAGTTGGTGAGCAGGCCATCGACCACGGCAAAGTGGTGCCCGGGGTTGATGAACAGCTGCGTTGCCATGGTCCCCGGATGTGGCCGTCCCGCCCCGTCGACATGCGACTCCAGGGTGCGCACCACCGTGGTGCCGACGGCGACGACCCGACCGCCGCGTCTGCGCGTCTCCTCGATGCGCGACGCCGTCGCGGCGGGGAGAGTGCAGCGCTCCGCGTGCATGCGGTGGGTGCGGACATCGGTCGCGGTGATGGGCGCGAACGTGCCCAGGCCGACATCGAGCTGCACCGTTGCCCAACCCACGCCCACAGCGGTGAGCGAGTCGCGCACGCGTTGGGTGAAATGCAGCCCGGCGGTCGGCGCCGCCGCGGAGGCAGGCTCGCCGGTGGCGTACACCGTCTGGTAACGCGAGGCGTCGTGCAGCGGTGTATGGATGTACGGTGGCAGCGGAGCCTCGCCGGCGTTCGCGATGGCCTCCTCGATGTCGCCATCCGCGGCGAGGGCAACCACGCGCGCGCCGGGATGGCCCGGGGCGGGTCCCTCGACTGTGACCTGGAGTGAGTCACCGTGGCGCACCACCTGCCCACTGCGCAGCCGCCGACCGGGGCGCACCAGCGCGGTGAAACGGCCGCGCTGCAGGCGTTCGAGGAGGAGCACCTCCGCCGGTGCACCGTCAGCCAGCGTGCCGCGAAGCCGGGCGGCGCGGACCCGGGTGTCGTTGGCGACCAGAAGGTCGCCGGCACGGAGGAGGTCCGGCAGAGCTGTGAACAGGTGGTCGTCGATGGCCCCGTCGCGGCCGAGGTGGAGCAGCCGCGACGAATCGCGCGGGTCGCGGGGTGTCTGCGCGATCCGGTCAGGGGGAAGCGAGTAGTCGAACAGGTCAGTGGACAACGCCGGCGCGCGATGGCGAAGGTCGCCGGTGACAGCAGCCATCCAAGCGGCTATGCGAACAGTGACGACTGGAGATTGTCGCCGCCCACGGTGCCGGCGGGAACCGACAGGCCGAGGTGCTGATATGCGCGGGCCGTCGGCACCCGCCCGCGCGGGGTGCGCGCGACCATGCCGAGGCGGATGAGATACGGCTCGACCACGTCCTCGATGGTCTCTGCCTCCTCCTGGACGCTGACCGCGATGGTCTGCGCGCCCACGGGGTGGCCTCGGAGCGGCCCGCACAGGGCTTCGAGCACGCGGCGGTCCATCTCGTCGAGGCCGGCGGCGTCGACACCGAGCATGTCGAGCGATGCCGTGGCCGCCGCCACGTCGATGTGGCCCGCCGCGCGCACCTGCGCGTAGTCCCGGGCGCGGCGCAGCAGCCGGTTGGCGACACGCGGTGTGCCGCGCGCACGCGATGCGAGCAGCGCGGCGCCCTGGTCGTCGATGGCGATCTTCAGGAGGCGCGCGCTGCGCCTGATGATGTCGGTCAGCTCTGCGACGTCGTAGTAGTCGAGCCGGAAGGTCACGCCGAACCGGTCGCGCAGCGGGCCGCCGAGGGCTCCCGCTCGCGTGGTTGCGGCGATCACCGTGAACCGGTTGAGGCTGAGGCGAAGCGTCTGGGCGCTGGCCCCGCGACCCGCCACGAAGTCGAAGGCGAGATCCTCCATCGCCGGGTAGAGCGCCTCCTCCACGGCGTGGTTGAGCCTGTGCACCTCGTCGATGAAGAAGACGTCGCGGTCGTTGAGAGACGTGAGGATGGACGCGAGCATCCCCTGGTGCTCGAGCGCCGGGCCGGAGGTGAGGCGAGCCTGGACACCCATCTCGTTGGCGATGATCTGCGCCAGGGTCGTCTTGCCCAGCCCGGGCGGTCCATACAGAAGGATGTGGTCGATCGGCTCGCCGCGACCGCGGGCAGCCTCGATGAGCACGCGGACCTGTTCGTGGATGCCGGCCTGGCCGACGAAGTCCTCGAGGCTCTTGGGGCGGAGCACAACCTCGGCGGCGTGCTCCTCCTCCACCTCGAGCGGCGTCACCACCCGCGACTCATCCATCAGCCGGCCGCCACCATGTCGAGCCGGCGCAGCGCCGCGGCGACGAGCGCGGCCACGTCGAGCGGCTCGGCTCCCTCCCGCAGGGCGGCCTGCACCGCATCGCGCGCCGCCGCCTCGCGAAAGCCCAGGGTGGCCAGGCCGTCGACGGCGGCGCGGATCGCCTGATCCGCCGCGGCGGCAACCGGCGTGGCCGTGTCGCCGGGCAGCGCGAGACGGTCGAGCTTGCCGCGCAGCTCGAGGACGACGCGCTCGGCGGTCTTCAGACCGATGCCCGGGACCGTCGCCACCATCGCGGCGTCACCGCTGCGCAGCGCGCGCACCATGGTGGTCAGGTCGGCCCGGCCGAGGATGCTCAGAGCGGCCTTGGGACCGATCCTCTCGACTGCGATGAGCAGGCGAAAGAGGCGAAGCTCCTCGGTCGTGGTGAACCCGTACAACCGGATCGCGTCGTCGGTGACCGAGGTGTGCACGTGCACGGTGACCTCGCCGGTGCTGCCGTGCAGCGACACCGCCGTGCGCAGGTGGCACTGCACCGCGTAGCCGACGCCGTTGACATCAAGCGTGACCACGTCATCCTCCACAGCCGCGACACGGCCGCGCAGCAGCGTGATCATCCCGTCCCGGTGCCCAGGCGGGCACGCGCCGCGGCGACCGCGACGGCGAGCGGGCTGACCGTCGCTCGCGTACCCTGGCCGCGCACCCGCAGCGTCAGCGCCGCGCGATGGTGGTGGCAGACGGCGATGGCGCAGGCATCGGCCACGTCGTCCGGCCCTTCGATGCGATCGACCCCGAGCAGGCGCACGACCATGCGCAGCACCTGCGGCTTGCGCGCCGCCCCGTAGCCGGCCACCGATTCCTTGACCTCGTTGGGCGTGTACTCGGCCACCGGGACGCCCGCGGCAGCAAGCGCGCAGAGCAGGACGCCGCGAGCCTCGGCGACGCGCATCGCGGTGCTGCGGTTGGTCGAGAAGAAGAGTCGTTCCACCGCGGCGACCGCGGGTCGCTGCTCAGCCACGACCGCGCCGATCAGCTCGGAGAGCAGGAACAGACGCTCGGAGTCGTCGATCCCGGCCGGCGTCTGCAGGCATCCCGCGTGCACCAGCTTCAGTGCCCCGGGGTGGCCGTCGACGACTGCGACACCAGTGCGGCCCAGCCCCGGATCGACGCCCAGGACTCGCACCCCTCAGCCGACCGACTCGAGCACGTCGTCGGGAATCTCGGCGTTGGCGTACACCTGCTGTACGTCATCGTCCTCCTCGAGGTTCTCGAGCAGGCGCAGCACCGCGGTGGCCTGCTTGGCGTCGAGCGGCACCGAGGTGCTCGGGTTCATGGTCACCTCGCCCGAGTCGACGCGGTGGCCTGCATTCTCCAGAGTCGTGCGCACGCCCTCCAAGCGGGCCGGGTCCACCGTCACCATCACCGCATCGCCGTCGACGGAGACATCGCCGTCGGAGCCGATGTCGACGACCTCGAGCAGCTCGAGGGCCAGCTCGTCGGGATCCCGTCCGGCGGCGGAGACGCGGAGCACACCCTCCTGCTTGAACATCCAGCCGACGCTGTTGGTCTCGCCCAACGACCCGCCGGCACGGGTGAAGAGGTTGCGGATCGCGGCAACGGTGCGGTTGCGGTTGTCGGAGAGCACGTCGACCATCACCGCCACCCCATGTGGGCCGTAGCCCTCATAGCGAATCTCCTCGAGCTGGGCGCCTTCCTTGCCGCCGGCACCACGCTGAATGGCTCGGTCGATGTTGTCGGCGGGCATGTTGACCTCGCGCGCCTTCTGGATGGCGAGGCGCAGGCGGAAGTTGGACGCGGGATCCGGTCCTCCCTCGCGAACCGAGACCGACAGCTCGCGGGCGACCTTGGTGAAGACCTGGCCACGTTTGGCGTCGACGATCGCCTTCTTGTGCTTGATACCCGCCCACTTGCTGTGACCGGACATGAATCCTCCGTTGCCGAACAGGCGTTTGCCATTGTATTGCCGTCGTGGGTCTCAGTCTATGAGTCCGACCGTCCGGTGACGAACCGCACAGACCTCTTGACTAGCGCCCCGGCGGCCCTATGCTGGTAGCAAGGAACCGAGTGCATACGGAGGACTACTTCACGATGCGAACGGTCTTCGAACTCTACCGGGCCACTCGAGCCGAGAGTTAGGGCCCGGACACGGGTCGCAACCTCCACCGCTCCGATGGCGCCACCGTCGAACCCCCGGCACGCGGTCGGCCGGGCTCCGGTGATTGGTTGGAAGAGCGCGCTGCGCGGTGAGGTCGTGAAGCCGGTTCGGGCTGGCCAGCCGGCACCTGCGGGTGCCCACTGATTAGCCCGGCTGCTCAGCCGGGCCGCCGACTGTGATCGGCACAAACATTCAGGGACCGGCCTCTGCGCCGGTCCCTTTGTTTGTGGGTCGCGAACAGCGCGGAGGCGAGACGGCCGGGTGTCCGGCCCACCAGAAACGCAGAGGCAGTTCGACGGCGCGACCAATCCCGACGCGCGGACCAACCCGCAGCGGCACGCCCGGGGCCGCCGCCTCGAGATGGATGGGACCGGCAGCGCACAGGTCCGCACCGTTGTCAGCGATGGCGAGGCCGAGGCCCTTGCACAGGTTGCCCGGCCCGCTCAGCAGGCGCGCCCGAGTCGGAGCCTGGCCGCGCCGCAAGCGCACCGTCTCCTCCCCTTGCTCGACGACCGCCGAGCGCAACAGCACCGCGGAGGCAGTGCCCACCGGTGAACACACCACGTTGGCGCAGTGATGCATCCCGTAGCTGAAATACACGTACAGGTGGCCCGGCTCACCGAACATGATCGATGCGCGCGGGGTGGGGCCGCGAAACGCGTGGGATGCAGGATCGTCGCGGCCGCGGTATGCCTCGACCTCGACAACACGGGCGCAAACTTCCGCGGGCGTCCCTGCGCCGGTCACGATCACCGCACCGACCAGCTCGGGAGCCACATCCGCCGCATCGCGGGACAGGAAAGCCCGCGACAGATGCCGCGCTATCGCCGCACCTCAGCGGCGCAGCTCGACCGCAACGCTTGCGCGATGACCGCCTGCACGCCCTGAGCCTCGTCGGTGGTGAGCGTGCGGTCCGCGGCACGGTAGGTGAGGCGGAACGTCCAGCCCTTCCGAGCAGCACCGACGCTTGCCCCCTGGTACTGGTCGTAGAGAACGACGCTCTCTAGAAGTGAGCCGCCGGCCTGATGGATTGCGGTCAATGCGTCGCCGGCGAGGGCATCCGAGGGCACGGTCACCGAGAGATCCTGGACCACCGCCGGGTGGCGAGGCGGAGCCAGGTAGCGTCGCGTCGCCAGCAGCGATGGCAGCACCAGCGGCTCGACCTCGATCTCGGCGACGGCAACACGACCGCGCACGTCGAAACGGGCGAGGCTGGCGGGGTCGAGCTCGCCAACCACGCCGATGTCACGGCCGTCGCAGACCAGCCGGCCGGCCCGGCCGCTGCGCATGCCCGCGACAGCCCCCGGGACGGTCTGCACGGCACCGGCGCCCAGCTCGTGAGCGACGCGCGCGACCACCGCCTGGAGAGCGCGAAGACGGGCCTCTGCCTCGGCAGCGCTCGACGCTGTCGCGGCGGCGGTCAAAAGGAGCGGCTCCGCCGGCAGCGGCGTGAAGGCGTCGTCGAGGCTGTCCGCCGTCGAACCCGGCGCCCGGCCGCGCCGCTCGCCCTCCCAGAAGGCGCGGCCAAGCTCGAAGAGGCGAACCCCGTCGACGCCGCGCCGGACGTTGCCCGCCACCGCCTGCACCACCCCGGGGAGCAGGCTGGTGCGCAAAACACTCCATTCCTCGGACAGCGGGTTGCGCAGGGGGATCGGCGTGCGACCCTCCCCCACGCCCTCGAGGGAAGCGGCCAGCGATGAGGAGATGAACGACCAGGTGATCGCCTCGTCGTAGCCGGCTCCGATGAGCACGTCCTTGACGCGGTCTTCGGCGGGCTGTTCGGAGGCGACACCGTCGGCAGCGATGCGCCGGCCGGGAAGCGTGCTGGGAACGCGGTCGTATCCCAGCGAGCGCCCCACCTCCTCCACCACGTCCTCGACGATGAGAACGTCGCGGCGGAAATGGGGGACGGTAACGGTGAGGTCGTCACCCTGCTGCTCGACACCAAAGCCGAGTCGCGCGAGGACCGTCGCCGCCTCGGTGGTGTCGACCTGGTAGCCGAGCTGTCGTGAGATGGTGGCACCGCTGACCCCGATCGGCGGGATCGGCGGCAGCTCGCGGGCGCGGACGTCGACCCTGTCCTGGAGGACATGGCCAGCCCCCAGCTCGGCGATCAACGCCGCGGCGCGGTCGAGCGCCAGCGGCGGCAGCGTGTCGCTGAGCCCCTTCTCGTTGAGCGTCGACGCATCGGTGCGAACGCCGTGCCGCATGGACGTTGCCCGAACCGTGGGGCCATCCCAGGTGGCTGCCTCGAGCAGGACGTTGCGCGTTGCCTCGTCGACCGCGGTGCTCGCCCCGCCGATCACGCCGGCGAAGCTCACCGCAACCTCCGCGGCGCACACCACCATGTCACCCCGGCCGGCGCGACGGTCGACGCCGTCAAGGCAGGTGACCAGCTCTTCACGACCGCGCCGAACAACCACCCGCGCGGCGCGGGTGCCGTCAGCCTGCGCTCCGATGAAGCGGTCGAGGTCGAAGCCGTGCAGCGGCTGGCCGAGCTCGTGGGCCACGTAGTTGGTGACGTCGACCACGTTGCTGATCGGTCGCAGACCGATTGAGCGCAAGCGGCGCTGCAACCATTCCGGCGAGGGGGCGACGGCGACGTTCTCGATGATGCGCACCGCGAACCGCGGGCAACCCTCCGGGTCCTCGACCTCGACAGCTGCGCGGTTGGTCAGGCTGGCGGCGCTGAGCAGCCCCTCCGGGATGGAGGTGTCGGGCTCGCGCACCGTCTCGCCGATCGCCGCAGCCACCTCGCGCGCGATGCCGACATGGCAGAGGCAGTCAGGCCGGTTGGTGGTCACCTCCACCTCGAGGACGGTGTCCAGGGTCACCGCCTCGCTCAACGGCTGACCCGGCTGGCCGTGGTCGAGATGAAGGATGCCGGTGGCATCCTCGCCGAGGCCGAGCTCAACCGCTGAGCAGAGCATTCCCGGGGACTGATACTTGCCGCCAAACATGGCTCGAACTCCGAGTGGCTCGGCCCAGCCGACCAGCAGCGTCCCGGGCGGCGCGTAGGGCACCAGGTCGCCGGCGCTGAGGTTGGCGGCCCCGGTCAGCACCCGGACCGGTGCGGTCTCGCCCACGTCGATGTCAGCGAACTGCACCCCCTTGGTCGACTCCGGCACGGGTGCCAGGCCAACGACCCGGGCGACGACGACTCCCATTGGGCCGCGCTGCACGTGCTCGACCTCGGTCCCGGTCTCGATCAGGCCCTCGACCAGGGTGTCGAGCGGCGCGTCGAGCACCGCGTACTCCCGCAGCCACTCCAGCGACACCTTCACGCTTGGCTCACAAAGCGAACGTCGTTCTCGTAGAGAAGCCGGCCGTCCTCGATACCGTATGCCAGCATCGCGATGCGGTCAGGCCCCATGCCGAACGCGAAGCCGGAGAAGCGCGTCGGGTCGATCCGCCCGTTGCGCAGCACGTTGGGATGGATCATCCCGCCGCCGACATACTCCAGCCAGCCGGTTCCCTTGCACAGCCGGCAGCCACGCCCGTCGCACAGCGCGCAGGAGACGTCGACCTCCACCGACGGCTCGGTGAACTCGAAATGATGCGGTCGCAGGCGGGTCCTTCTGTCGACGCCGAACATCGAGCGGGCGAAGAACTCGAGCGTGCCCTTGAGGTCACTGAGCGCGATGCCCTCGTCGATGCACATCCCCTCCACCTGGAAGAACATCGGGAAGTGGGTGGCGTCATAGTCACGCCGGAACGACTTGCCCGGGACGATGACCCGCTGCGGAGCGCCGCGCACCAGCATGCTGCGCACCTGCACCGGCGACGTATGGGTGCGCAGCAGCCGATCGTCGTCGATGTAGAAGGTGTCCTGGGTGGCCCGCGACGGGTGCCCCGGCGGCATGTTGACCAGGGTGAAGTTGTAGCGGTCGAATTCGACCTCGGGACCCTCGACGGCGATGTAGCCGATCTGGGCAAAGATACGCCGCACGTCGCGGATCACGCGCGAGACGGGATGGAGGTGGCCACGGCGCAGGGGCAGCGGCGGCCAGCTGAGGTCAATCGCTTCGAGATCAGGGCCGTGCCCGGCGGTGGCCAGGGCGGTGCGACGCTCGTGGATGGCCTCGGTGACCCTCTCCACCAGCGCGTTGACGGTCTGGCCGAGGGCACGGCGAGCGTCAGCGTCGGGGGTCGACCCGATGCGCTTGCGAAACACGGTGAGCAGACCGTCGCCGCGACCCAGGTACCGCGAGCGCACGGCGTCGAGCGTCGCATCGTCGCCGGCCGCCGCCACCTCCTCGAGGGCGGCCGCGGCCACCGTGTGCACGTCAGGACCTGGGGTTTGCTCAGCCGCTGCGTGCGGTGGCTGGCCGCGATTGCCGGTCACGCCGACGTCAGAGCGCCCCGAGCCACCTCGACGAGCTGGGTGAACGATGCCGAATCCTCGACTGCCAGGTCGGCGAGCATCTTCCGGTTGATGTCGATGCCCGCGTTCTTCAGCCCGTGCATGAACTGGTTGTACGCCAGGCCGTTCTGCCGCGCCGCAGCATTGATGCGCGTGATCCAGAGGCCTCGCATGTCGCCCTTGCGCAGCTTGCGGTCGCGGTACTGGTACGACAGCGAGTGCATGACCGCCTCGTTGGCGGCCTTGAAGTGCAGGCGGCGGTCACCCTGCATCCCCTCGGCCAGCTCGAGGATCTTCTTGTGGCGGGCACGCGCGGTGACGCCCCTTTTGACTCTCGCCATGATCTCTCCTCGGTGCTACAGGTAGGGGGCCAGGCGGCGCACGTGCTTGACGTCCGCCGGCGACACCGGCTGCTGCTTGTTCATGACCCGTTTGCGCTTGCTGCTCTTGTGTTCGAGCATGTGCGACTTGAAGGCCTTCCGCCGCATCACCTTGCCGGTGCTGGTGATGCGAAAACGCTTCTGGGTGGCCTTATGAGTTCGAATTTTCGGCATTCTCTTCCCTCCGCTTGGCTGCGGCAGTGGTCGTGCTGGTTGTTCGGGGTGCCGCAGCGGCGCTCTTCTTTGCGGCTGCAGGGGGCTTCTTTGCGGCCGTGGCCGTCTTGGCAGCGGGAGCAGTCACCGTCGCCACGGCCTGCGCGGATGCCGGAGCGGTCGCCGCGGAGCCTGCCCCGGGCTGCTGCTCGGCGTTGGCGCTGCCGTTGGCGGCGTGGGCGTGCTCAGACGGCTGAGCGCGATCCTCGTGTGGACGATCGCCACGGGTGTGCTTCTTGGCCGTCGGGCTGAGGATCATGATCATGTTCCTGCCTTCGACCAGTGGGGATCTCTCGATGATCGCGAGGTCACTGAGCTCATCGGTCATGCGGTCGAGCAGCTTGCGGCCGTACTCCTGGTGGACCATCTCCCGACCGCGGAACATGATCGTCAGCTTGACCTTGTCACCTTCGCCGAGGAACTGCTTCACCTTGGCCAGCTTGGTGCGAAAGTCGTTGTCCGAGATCTTCGGGCGCAGCTTCTGCTCCTTGAGCTGCACGACGTTGTGGTCCCTGCGGCTGTCCTTTTCCCGCTTCAGTGCCTCGAACTTGAAACGTCCGTAGTCCATGAGCCGGCAGACGGGCGGTTGGGCCAGAGGTGCCACCTCGACGAGGTCGAGACCGCGATCGACGGCGAGTTGCCTGGCCTGCTCGATGGTGACGATGCCGAGCGCTTCATCGGTGGTGTCGTCAAAGAGACGAACCTGCGGGATGCGGATCTGCTCGTTGATCCTCAACTCTCGAAAGGCGATGGGTGGAAACCTCCAAAACACAAAAACCTGGACAGCGATTCCGCTATCCAGGCCTGACCGATCTGGACCTCCAAGGCGAACCCGGAAGGTGAGGCCGCAGCGCACGGACCCTCTTTGCGGCGCCACGATGGCGTCCGACGCGTGAGCATACCACCCCGCAGCGACCGCTACCGCGGCGAGCGCACGGCGTGCAGCAGCAGCTCGCGCGCCCCCCGCCTCCCGGTGACCGGTGAGTCGATCCAGCCTCTGATCTCCCATGCCGCGGCGGTGACCCCGGCCGAGGCGGCGGCGAGCGCAGCGTCGAGGCTGGCGCGGTCAGACGGCGCGGTGGCTGCTCGCAGCTCGAACATCGGCTTGACCAGCCCGATCAGGATCGCCCCGGGCGCGATGCGCAGGCGATCGAGCTGGGCGACAGCGCCGCTGAGACTCAGATACGAGACGTCGATGCTGATCACCTCGACGGTGTCGGGGACCAACGTGGTGTCGAGCTCAGCGATGTTGACGGCTTCGAGGTTGATGACCCGTTCGTCCTGGCGCAGCGAGCCGAGCAGCTGGCCATGGCCGGCATCGACGGCGTAGACCCGCCGTGCGCCGGCGTCGAGCAGGGCCGTCGTGAAGCCACCGGCCGCCGCGCCGACGTCGAGGGCCACCCGGCCCGACACGGCTACGTCGAATTCCTGCAGCGCGGCGCGAAGCTTGACCGCACCGCGCAGGGCGCTGGCCGGGCGCGTGCTGACGTGTGCGCCGGCGCGCACGCGTGAGCGGGTGCTGGTCACCGGGACTCCGTCGACGAGCACCCCACCGGCTGCGATCAGCGCCGCCGCGTCCTCGCGGGGGAAGGCCTCGCGCACGACGTCGAGCAGGAGGCGTCCAGCGCGCGCCATCGTGCCCAGGTCAGCCGGGAGCTCGCTCGGCGACCTCGACGACGAGCCGTTGCACGAGGTCAGACACGGCCAGGTTCTCCTGCGTGTCGCTGCGCGTGGCGCGGACCGTGACCACGTCGTCGCCGCGTTCGATGTCATTGCGGCCGACCACCACCACATACGGCACCTTCTGCCTGACCGCGTCGCGGATGCGGGCCTGCATGCGCACGCCTGGTTTGTCGTCGACCACCGCCCGCAGGCCGGAGGCGCGCAGCCGTTCCGCCAGCGCCGACACGTAGGCGATCACCTCCGGGGAATCGTCCTGCACGGGCACGATCTCCACCTGCACGGGCGCGAGCCAGAGCGGGAAATGACCCGCGTAGTGTTCGAGCAAGATCCCGAAGAAGCGCTCGACGGAGCCGAACAGGGCGCGGTGGATCATGATCGGGCGCGCCTGGCTGCCGTCCGCCTCCACAAAGGTGAGGTCGAAACGATCGGGGAATTGGAAGTCGAGCTGGACGGTGGACAGCTGCCACGTCCGGCCGATCGCGTCGCGCGCCTGCACGGAGATCTTCGGCCCGTAGAAGGAACCTCCGCCCTCATCCATCACCAGGGCGAGGTTCATCGCCAGCGCGGCATCTCGCAGCGTCTCGGTCGCCTCCGCCCATTGCTCGTCGGTGCCCACCGCTTTGTCAGGTGGCTTGGTGGACAGCTCCAGGTAGAAATCGGAGAGCCCGTACTCGCGCAGCAGGTCGAGGACGAACGTGAGCAGAGAACGCAGCTCATCGGCCATCTGCGCCTTGGTGCAGAAGATGTGGGCGTCGTCCATGGTCAGGCCGCGGACGCGCGTCAGCCCGTGCACCACGCCCGACTTCTCGTACCGGTACACGGTGCCGAGCTCGAAGAGGCGCAGCGGCAGCTCTCGATAGCTGCGCTGGCGGCTCCGGTAGATGAGGATGTGGAAGGGACAGTTCATCGGCTTGAGGTAGTACTTGGTGCCACCGTCAAGCTCCATCGGCGGGAACATGCCGTCTGCAAACCACTGCAGGTGGCCGGAGGTCTGGAAGAGATCCTCCTTGGTGATGTGCGGCGAGTTGACGAACTCGTACCCAGCCTGCTGGTGGCGCTGCCGCGAGTAGTCCTCCATCAGCTTGCGCACCAGGCCACCCTTGGGATGGAACACAGGAAGACCGGAGCCGATCTCCTCGGGGAAAGAGAAGAGATCGAGCTCGGCGCCGAGCCGCCGGTGGTCGCGGCGCCTTGCCTCCTCGCGCAGGGCGATGAACGCGTCGAGCTGCTCGCGCTCGAAGAATGCGGTGCCGTACACCCGCTGCAGCTGCTCGTTGTGCTCGTCTCCGCGCCAGTAGACCCCGGCAACGCGAAGGAGCTTGATCGCGCGCAGGTGGCCGGCGTTGGGCACATGCGGGCCCCGGCACAGGTCCACGAAATCGCCGGTGCGATAAACCCCGACATCCTCGACCGCGCTGTCCATGCGGTCGATGATGTCGACCTTGAAGCCCTGATGCAGCTCGCTGAAGAGCCGGCGTGCCGCCTGCTTGGACATCACCTCTCGTTCGAAGGGCACCCGGCGCTTGGACAGCTCCTTCATCTTGGCCTCGATCCGAGGCAGGTCCTCCTCGACGAAGTGTGCGCCGTCAGGAAGGCGGAAGTTGTAGAAGAAGCCCTCGTCGGTGGCGGGGCCGACGTCGTACTGTGCGCCGGGGTAGAGATCGACCACCGCAGCCGCCATCAGGTGCGCCGCACTGTGGCGAAGGATTTCGAGAGTCAGCTCAGCCGGCGCTTCGAGCGGCAGGCCTGCCTCGGCTGAGTCGTCGACGATGTCGTCGGGCATGGTGCCGAATTGTAGGGATGCTGCCGGGCGCGTCGACGTCGTGGGCCGACGGCGCGGTCAACTGCAGAGCCGGGACATGCCTCTGGGAACGTCCTCGCGACCTTCGGAAAACAGTGCCAGGGCAGCCTCCGGGTTGTTGGCGGCCGGCAGTCCGAAGCTCAGCTGCCGCGTCATCGGCAGCACACGACGTGTTGACCGCTGCGCCGAGAGGCGAAGCCGTGCGTGACGCTCAGGGTCGAGTGAACAGCAGCGCACGCTGCAGTACTTCGCTGTTGCCTTGTTGACAGGAACCCCGCACCCACGTCGCGCACAGATGCGACGTTGCGGATGCTGCGAGTCGTCCGGCTCGATGTGCTCCTCGCCTGCCACGGCCGGCAGTGTACGGCGCGGCTCACGCCCATTGTCAATGGTCCGAGGCGATGCAAAAGCGACGATCACGGTGCACAACTTTGCGCGCCAGCACGAATCGGCCTGTGCAAAGTGTGGACAACTGGTGACGTGCGGGTTTGGGCCGAGTTCGCCCACCTGTGCGCAAGATGTGCGCAGAACCTGCGATCGAGACTTCTTAAGGTGTCTGCAGGCCTGCGCTGCGCACCGCGCGACGCACGTGCCCCTAGAGCAGCGACTCCACCTGATCGACCGGCCCGCAGGAAACACCGAGAGCCGCGTGATGATCACGCACCGCCTTCTCGTCCGGGCCATCGAGGAGGCAATACACCTTGCCGTCGGTGTTGTGATACAGCTCGACCTGGCGAACGCCAAACTCGTCGACCTTGCCGGCCACAGTGTCTGCTTTGATGCTGGCGAGGGCGTCGGGCGGTAGCTTGAGACCGTCGTGGTAGTCCATGAACCGTGGCATTCCGTTCCTCCTCTCAGATCGCCGGGCAACTCTCCGACGATACCGCAGCCGCCCGGCCGCTGTGGCCAGAGCAGCTCGCAGAAAGAGGTGGTGGGCGCATCTGGATTCGAACCAGAGACCTCTGCGATGTCAACGCAGCGCTCGTACCAACTGAGCTATGCGCCCGGGACGCACGACCGGCACCCGGCGCGCGGGAGCCGCTGATGATACCAGCCCAGCTCGATCCCCCCGGACGGTGTCGATCGCTAAACCCTGGCCTTCCGCGATCGGCCAACGCTCTTCTGCGCTGTGCTCAGGTCGTCGGCGGTCACCTCGACCCGGAGCACCCCCTCGCACTCGTGGCAGACGACATGGAAGGCTTCGGGTGAGCGAATCGGCCGGGCCACGGCCTGGCGGTGACCGCAGCACTCGCACGTGACGATGGCCCGCATCTTGTCTCTCCACATTGCCCGGGGATCCGTGCCGAGGGGAACGGTGCCGGCCAGCTTTGCACCGGGTGGAGGGACCGAGGGAGATATGACACAGCCGCGACGGCGTCGTTGCACGGCCGCGACCTCAGCCCACCCCGTCGACGGTCAGTCGGCCTTGTCGGTGACGGCGTCGAGCACCGCAAGCTGACCCCAGAAGGCCAGCCTGGCAACCACCGCGCCGAGCAGGATGATGACGCCAAGTCCGGCCACAACGCTGGCCACACCGACGGCGTCGGCGATGACCCCGGCAACCAGCAGCGGGATCGCTACCGCCGCGTTGATGACTGCGAAGATGCTGCCGAAGATCCGCCCCCGGCTCTCCTCGTCGGTGCGCTCCTGGAGAACGGTGAATGCGGGGATCAACAGGCCGCCGAGCGCGCAGCCGAACACCCCGCTGAGCACCAGCACCACCGGCACCAGTGCACCTTGGGCGCCGATCTGCCTGAAGAGCGGGGGGGCGATGCCGATCGCCGCCAGCGACGCGCCGCCAACGCAGAGAGAACCGATCAGGGTCGTGGCCTTGGAGATGGCGGTGCTGGAGCGCTGGGCCAGCAGCGCCGCCATGGCGACGAGCCCGAACGTCGCCGGGATCAGGACCAGGTAGGTGTCCTGGTCGGAGCGGTGCAGCTCGCGCAGCATGAAAACGGGTCCGAGCGCGAACACGGTGAACACGACCACGAGCGCGATGGCCAGCTGGTAGAGCCCGAGCCGGATGGCGGGGTTGCCGGCGATGACCCTGATTCCCTCGTGCAGCTCGCTGCGCAGGCTCGGCGGCCGGGCCGTCACCGTACGGACGGCGCGCAGCGAGGTGCCGATGCGCCAGATCGCGATCGCGGCAAGGCCGAACAGCGCGGCCGCGATGTAGAACGGCGCACGTTCTCCCACCAGCCGGATCGCCAGCGTCGCCGCGGGCACCCCGATCACCAGCGTGAGGATCACCGTGGTCATGAACAGTGACGTGGCCCCCATGATCTGGCCACGGCGCACCAGCGAGGGGATGCTGGCCGCCTCGGCCGGGGCGAACACCTGGCCCACGGCGCTGAACAGGAAGGTGACGATGATCAGCGGCCAGGCCTGCTGACCGACGACGGGCAGCACCTCGATGAGCGGGATCAGTAGGACCAGGCCGCCGCGGATCACGTTGGTGGCGATCATCAGGGTGCGCTTGTCGTAGCGATCGGCGATCACCCCGGCCGGGGCGCTCAGAAAGACCGACGGCAGCGTGTAGGCGATCATCAGCACCGACTGGATCGAGGCCCTCCTGCTCAGGTCGAAGACGACGATGAGAAGGGTGAACATCAGGAACTTGGCGGCCAGCTGGCTCGCTGCCTGGGCCAGCCACAGCTTCCTGAAGTCGGGCAGTGAGATGACCGCCCGCAGGCCCTGCCGTTCGTCGAGCAGCGGCGGCACCGCGGTGCGTGCGGCGTGGAGCCGGCGCGACGCCGGGGGCGCAACCTCGTCGCCGGGCTGGAAGGAGATGCTCGGTTCGGTCACGGCTGAGCGTCAAGCGTACGGGCGCAGAGGGCGATGCGGTGCCATTCGTCGATGTCGAGGGTGCCCGGGCGGCGGCCCGGGTCGATGCCGGCGGCCGCGAGCCAGGCCATGCCCCGGCGCTCGTCGCCTCCGGCCGCGCGGGTGATCCCGTGGCGCAGCATCTTGCGGCGCATCTGGAACGCGGCCCGGGCGATGTCGAGGACCGCGACCCGGTCGTCGTGGCTGAGCAGCGACGCGGGTCGCAGCCGGACCAGGCTCGAGTGCACCGCAGGGGATGGGTCGAAGCTCGCCGGTGACACGTCGCGGAGGCGATCCACCGTGGCCACGCTCCTGACCGCCACCGTCGCCAGGCTCCAACCGCCGGACTCCGCGGCAAGGCGCGCCGCCACCTCGCGCTGCACCAGGAAGACGCCCCGACGCGGTGGCGTGGCCATCTCGAACAGACGCGTCAACAGCGGCGTGGTGATGCTGTAGGGAATGTTGCCTGCGGCGATCCAGCCTTCTCCGAGCCCCAGCGCTGCGGGCTCGAGGGCGAGTGCATCTCCGTGCACCACCTCGACGTTGGGGCGGCCGCGCTGGGTCGCGCGGGTCGCCTCGACGCATCGCTCGTCGATGTCGACCGCGACGACGCGACGCGCCCGGGCCGCCAGCTCGCCGGTCAGCGTGCCGATGCCGGGGCCCACCTCTAGGACGTCGTCGTCCGCGGTCGGCGCCAGTGCGGTGATGATGTCGTCGAGCACGGCACGGTCGACCAGGAAGTTCTGCCCAAGCCTGTGCTTGGCGACCAGTCCGGCGCGGCGTGCCACCGCGTGCAGGGTGTCTGCATCGGTGAGATCCGGCGTGCCCGGCGCATGCGTGTCGGTCACGGCGCTCGGCTGGGCAGGTTGAAGACCCGGCGCGCCGTCCTCGTGCTCTGGGCACGGGCCACGTCATCGTCGACCCCGCGCAGTCGCGCCACGGCCGCGGCGGTGGCGGCGACATACCCGGGCAGGTTGGGCCGGCCTCGGTGTGGCACCGGTGCGAGAAACGGAGAGTCGGTCTCGACCACGTAGTCGCCCTCCCCGACCGCGGCAGCGGACGCCTGGATCGGCTCACTGCGCGCAAAGGTGACCATGCCCGAGAACGAGATCGCGTACCCGGCGGCAACGCATTCGCGGGCGAAGGCGACGTCGCCGCTGAAGCAGTGCATCACACCGCGGACTCCGGGGTGCTCGCGGACCGCGGCGAGAACCTCGGCGTGCGCATCACGGTCATGGACCACGACCGGTTTGCGGTGCGCCGCGGCGAGGTCGAGCATCGCGTGCATCGCGCGGCGCTGCTCGTCAAGCGGCGTGTCGTGGTATCCGGGCCGAAAGAAGAGATCGAGCCCGATCTCCCCCACCGCCACCGCTCTTGGGTGCCGCAGCAGTGTGTCGAGCGCCTCGAGCTGGGCGTCGTCCGGGGCACGCGCCTGGTGTGGATGCCAGCCCACCGTGAACCAGACGTTGTCATGCGCCTCGGCGAGGACCCGATTGCGGTCGGAGTCCTCCACGTTGAGACCGACGCTGATGATCTGGGTGACTCCGGCTTCGGCCGCGCTGTCCAGGGCCGCGTGCAGAAGGCCGCGCTCCTCGAGCAGCACCAGGTGGCAGTGGGTATCGACCAGCGTCGCCGCCGCGGCCGCCTCCTCGGTCATTCGGCGCCGAGCGCGGCCTCGCGGTCCAGCCGCGGGAAGAGGATCTCCCCGACGGCGATCGTCGCTCCCTCGGTGAGCGCGGGCCATGTCCGCAGCTCGGCAGTGAGATCTCCCTCGAGCGCCAGCCCCATCTCCTGCGCGACCCGTGTCGTGGCGCGTGGGATGAACGGATGGAGCAGCATGGTCGAGACCCGGATCGCCTCGAGCAGCTCCGCGCACACCGTGCCCAGCCGCGGGTCACCGTTGCGGTGCAGGGTCCACGGGGCCGTCTCCTCGATGTACTTGTTGGCACGACCAACCAGCTGCATCGCCGCCGCCAGGGCCTCACTGAACGCGAGCCGGTCGATGGCGGCGTCGAGCACCGGCAGGATCCGCGCGGCGGTGCTGCGCAACTCGTCGTCGATCGGCTGGCGCGGTCCCGGCGGCGGGACCCGTCCGGCGAAGTAGCGCTGCACCATCTTGGTGGTACGTGACACCAGATTCCCGTAGTCGTTGGCGAGGTCGGCGTTGTAGCGGTCGACGAAGTTGCTCATCGAGAAGTCGCCGTCACGGTCGAAGGGCACCTCGCTGAGCAGAACCCAGCGCACCGCATCACTGCCGAACCGCTCCACCAGCTGCACCGGCTCGACGAAGATCCCGCGGCTCTTGCTCATCTTCTCCCCGTTGAGGGTGACGAAGCCGTGGGCGTGCACCTTGCGCGGCACAGCCAGACCCGCCGCCATCAGGATGGCCGGCCAGACCACCGCGTGGAAGCGGGTGATGTCCTTGCCGATGACGTGCACATCGGCCGGCCAGAAACGCGAGAACTCGTCGCTGTCGTCCGGGTAGCCGACTCCCGTGATGTACGCCGGCAGCGCGTCGAACCAGACCCAGATCACCTGCGACTCATCCCCAGGCACCGGGATACCCCAGCGTGAGAAACCGCGCGAGATGCTGATGTCGGTCAGGCCGCCCCGGATCAGGTTGAGCATCTCGTTGCGGCGCGGCTCGGGGGCGACGAACTGGGGTTGGTCTTCGTAGAGCTCGAGAAGGCGTGCTTCGAACGCGCTGAGCCGGAAGAACCAGTTCTGCTCCTCGACCCATTCGACGGGGCGATCGTGCACCGGGCACATCCCGGCCTTGATCTCCTTTTCCGTGTAGTACTGCTCACACGACGGGCAGAACCAGGCCCGATACCAGTCCTTGTAGATGTGGCCGCTCTCGGCGACCGTTCGCCACAACGTCTCGGAGGTGCGCCGGTTGGCGTCGCCGCTGGTGCGCACGAACTGGGTCGGCTCGATGTCGAAGGCGCGCATCATCGTGGTGAACGAATCGACCTGACGCGTGGAGAAGTCCTCGGGTGCCATGCCCGCGTCGCGCGCGGCACGCTCGACCGACTGGCTGTGCTCGTCGCTGCCCACCGTGAAGCGCACGTCGTCGCCGCGCAGCCGTCGATGGCGGGCGAGCACGTCGCAACCGATCTTCTCGTAGGCATGGCCGAGATGCGGATCGCCGTTGACGTAGTCGATCGCCGCGGTGAGGTAGAAGGTGTGCGCCGGTCGGGGGGTCACTCAGCTGGCTCCGATGAGGACGGTGCACTCGCCCCGGGGCGGGTGGGCGGCGAACGCCTCCGCCAGCGCCGCGGCCGTGCCCGTGTGGAAGGTCTCATGAACTTTAGTCAATTCCCTGGCGACCACCACCGGGCGGTCGGCGCAGCTCGGAGCGATGAGCGCCAGCGTGCGCGCCAGACGCAGCGGCGACTCATAGAACACCACCGTACCGTCGAGGCCGAGCCCAGCCTCGACCGCGCGGCGCAGCTTGCCGGGGCTGCGCGGCAAAAAGCCAAGGAAGCAAACGCGGTCGCCACGCAGACCGCTGCCGGCGACGGCGGTGGTGAGCGCCGATGCGCCCGGGATGGGCACGACCGCAACGCCCTCCGCCCGCGCCGCCGCGACCAGGGCAGCGCCGGGGTCGCTCATCACCGGCGTGCCGGCGTCGGTGCAGAGCGCCAGCGTCTCCCCCGCCACGAGGCGGTCGACCAGGGCGGGGACTCGCCGCCGCTCGTCGTGTGCCGGGAGGGAGAGCAGGGGGCGGGAGATGCCGTGTGCGGTGAGCAGCTGCCGCGTGCGCCGCGTGTCCTCGGCGATCACCGCGGCGCACTCGCGCAACACCCGGAGAGCGCGCAGGGTGATGTCCTCGAGGTTGCCGATCGGCGTGGCGACGACGTACAGCCGCCCCGGCTGCGGCTCCGTCAAGTACCCCAGTCCCTGGGGTAGCGGAAATCGCGGTCGATGGTGCGCGCCGAGAGCTTGGCGATGATCGGCGGACGCCGTTTGTACTGGCTCCCCCGCACCCGGCGGCCGATGTCCTCGACGAAGGCGTCGTCGAAGCGCAGCGCGCGCAATTCCGCTCGCGTCCGCCGCTCATCGACCATGTGATAGAGCAGCGAGTCGACGATTGCGTAGCCGAAGCCCAGCTCCTGCTCGTCGGACTGGCCCTCCCAGAGGTCGGCGCTTGGTGCCTTGTCGATGACCGTCGCCGGGAGGTTGATCGCGTGGGCGAGCGTGAACACCTGCGTCTTGTAGAGGTCACCGAGCGGGTTGAGCGCACTCGCCATGTCGCCGAAGACCGTGCCGTAGCCGAGCAGCAGCTCGGTCTTGTTGCTGGTGCCGATGACCAGCGCCTGGTGCGCCCACGACAGGTCGTACAGGATGGTCATCCGCTCGCGTGCCATCTTGTTGCCGCGGCGACCCCGGTCGGCATCCGGGAAGCGCTCGAAATAGGCGTCGATCTGCGGCGAGATGTCGGCCAGGGTCGGAGTCATGCCCAGGTGTGCGCACACCGCTCGTGCATCCGCTTCGGACGCGGAGGACGAGGTGCGATAGGGCATCAGCACAGGGAGGACGTTCTGCGGACCGAGCGCTGCGCACGCGATCGCCGCGCTCAGCGCGGAGTCGACGCCGCCGGAGAGCCCGACCACGACGCGCTCGAAGCCGACCTTGCGCACCTCGTTGCGGACGAACCCGACGAGGAGCTCGCGGACGACCGCGCTGTCAATCGAGAGCTCGTCGGTTCCTGAGTCGCTCGGTCTCGGCATCGTTGATGTCATGTCGTTCATCCCGGAGAAGTGGGTTGGCGATGCGGGCGCGGCGCACCGCGGCGAGGTCGATGCGGTGCGTGACCAGGCACTCTTCGCCACCGGCAGGATCGTCGAGCAGGCGGCCATCGGGTCCGACCACGCGCGAACCGCCCCAGAAGTTGATGCCGTCCTCGAAGCCCACCCGGTTGCAGTACAGCAGATAGGCGGTGAACAGCTGGGCGTACGTGCGCGTCATCGCGTCGTAGCTGCGGGCTGTGCCGAGCGCGTGGCCGCGTACCACGCCACGCCCAGGGGAGGCCGATGGGCAGATGAAGAGCTCGACGCCAGCCCGCGCCAGCACGCCGACCGCCGTCGGGTGCCACATGTCCTCACAGATCAGCATCCCGGCCTGCCAGGGCCGCGGCGGCGAGGCGGCGCTCAGAGGAGCCGCGAAGGTCCGGAATCTGTCGCCCTGGGCGAGGTACCTGGCCTCGTCGAAGAGCCCGTAGGTCGGCAGGTAGACCTTGCGGTGCACGTGGTGGAGATGGCCGCCGGAGAAGTAGAGGGCCGCGTTGGAGAAGCGGGCGTCGTCGCTTTCGAGGACGCAGCCCGCGACCACGTCGATCGACTGGGACGCCGCGGCCAGCCGGCGCAGCTCAGGCGACTGCTCGCGCAGGGCCACGTCGGGCACCAGGTCCTTGAGGAAGTAGCCGGTCAGCGACAGCTCAGGGAACACCACCAGGGCGGCCCCGCCCGACGCGGCCTGGGCGACCAGCTCGAGGTGACGCTCGAGGTTGGCGTCCACGTCGCCGAGCCGCGGCGCCATCTGCGCGAGCGTCACCACCACGTCGCTGTGGTCTCCCTGCGGCCTCACGGTGGTGGGCTGCGGACCCGAGACGGGCGTCACCGGCGTGGCTGGCGCCGGCGGCGCGTCGGTCACGGTCATGCGGGGTCCTCGTGCATACGGTGATCCTGCGCCGATTGTCGGTGCGACGCGCCCAGTTGTGTCACCTCGGGAACGCGGCGCTGGAGCACGAAGTCGGCCACCGCCTCGCCGACGTCCGCCACCGGCAGCGTCGCGACCGCCGCCGGTGGCAGCGCCTGCAGGAACCGCTCTCCGTAGTCGCGGCTGCGCAGACGCTCGTCGCAGAGAACCACGGCCCCGCGATCGTTGCCGCGGCGGATCAGCCGGCCGAAGCCCTGGCGCAGGCGCAGCACCGCCTGGGGAAGGATGTACTGGCCGAAGGGGTCGGCCAGCGACTGGGTGCGGGCGCGCACCAGGGGATCGGAGGGCACCGCGAAGGGGAGCTTGGCGATAACCACGCAGCGGAGTGCGTCCCCGGGCACATCGATGCCCTCCCAGAAGCTGCTGGTGCCGAGCAGCACGGTGCGCTGGTTGGCGAGGAAGCTGGCCAGGATCTGCCGGCGGGTCCCGTCGAGGCCCTGGCCCAGCAGGGCGATGCCGCTCGCCTCCATCCGCTGGCCGAGCAGCGCGTGGACGCGGCGGAGTGGGTTGTAGCCGGTGAACAGAGCCAGGGTGCTGCCCCCGAGCCGGTCGGCGACGTCGCCAATCAGCGTAGCCAGGGCGCGGTCGTACTCCGGGTCGTCGTAGGGCGGCACGTCGGCGGGGAGCACGCAGAGCGCCTGCTCGAAGAAGTCGTACGGGGAGTTGAGCAGCAGCTCGTCCGCCCCGTCCAGCCCGAGCCGGGTGCTGGTGAAGCCGAAGTCACCGGCAACGGCCAGCGTCGCTGAGGTGGCCACCACGGTGTCGGCCCGGGTGAAGACGGACTCGCGCAGGGCGTCCGCGACGCTCACCGGCGCCTCGTGGAGCTCGCCCTGCTCGGCGCGCAGCGCCAGCCACGCCACGTGCTGCTCGCGCGGGCGGAGCAGCACCCACTCCACCGCTAGGGCGAGCTCGTCGAGGGCGGTGGCGGCGAGCAGCCGTTCCTGGTCGGCGCGTTCGGGCTGTGGGAGCATGTCGATCTGCAGGGAGGACGCGTGCTCCTCCTCACGCAGGCGGGCAGCGGCGGTGTGCCAGCACTCGACGGCGTGCTGGGCTGAGCGTCGCAGCACCAGGTGTCCGTGGCCCTCGCGAACCTCGGCGCTGAGCCCGACGATGGCGTTGCCGCTGTGGTCGGCGCCCACAACCTCGCCGATCCGCCCCTTGACGTCGCCAAACAGCCGGATCGCCGCCTCGCGGGCCGCCGCCAGGGCGGCGCCAAGCGCACCCTCGGCGATGCCCAGGCGATCGACGACGAGCAGCACGTCACCGGCGCGCAGGTTGACGCCGAGCTGGTCGGTGGCGGCCTCTTCGAGGTGATGTGCCTCGTCGATGACCAGCACCTCGTGCTCGCCCAGCGCGTGACCGCCGCCGGCTGCGTCGGCAAGAAGAAGGGCGTGGTTGGTGATCACGATCGACGCGGATTCAGCCGTGCGCCGGGCGGCCACCATGAAACAGCGGTTGCCCTGCCAGTTGGCGCAGGCCGCGCCGAGACAGTCACCACCGTCGGACTCGACATGCCGCCAGAGTGCCTCGTCCACACCGTTGAGGTGGAGCTCGCCACGATCGCCGTCCTTGGTCTCGGCCAGCCAGGACAGCAGCTTCAGCTTGAAGCGGATGCGGTCGAGGTCGGGCCCGTGGGGACCGGTGTCGGGAGACTGTAGGAAGCGGTGCCAGCGCCGCAGGCTGAGCTGGTGGTTGCGACCCTTGAGGAGCGCCACCGGCACCGGCGCGCCGACGATGCGCTCGACCATCGGCAGGTCGCGGTTCATCAGCTGCTCCTGAAGGGTGATGGTGCGGGTGGCCACCACCGCGCGCCGGCCGTTGCGGCTGTTCAGCGCCAGCGGCACCAGGTAGGCCAGCGACTTGCCCACCCCCGTCCCGGCCTCGACGAGCAGCCGGCGGCGACGCTGCACTGCCTGGCCGACAGCGCGGGTCATCTCCAGCTGCGTCTCACGCAGCTCGTAGCCGAGCTCATCTGCGAGGGGACCGCTCGGGCCGAGCAGGGCGGTCGCGGTGGCGACGATGTCCGCTGGTGGTGGCCCCGTCGGCGGCGGTGGCGGCGGAGCCCCGCGCTGGGCTCCGGCCCAGGAGCGCCGCTGCGGGTCGCCATCGGTGCGCACAACCTCAGCGAAGAAGTGGCCAAGCTCGCCACCCGCCTGCGCGGCGACGCGGCGGATCTGGGCGAGAACGCCGGCGGGCAGGGCCTCCGCCGCGGCCCGGAGTTGGGCGAAGAGCAGGTACGTCGCCGAGGCATCGCTGAGCGCGCGGTGCGGCCGCTTGTGCTCGATGGCCAGCGCTGCGCTGAGCAACGGCAGGCTGTGCGATGCGGCCACCGGCAGCAAGCAGCGCGCCAGCTCGAGGGTGTCGAGCACGCGCCGTCGCCCGAAGGCGGCCGGGACAAGGCCGGCGCAGAAGGTGATGTCGAAGCCCGCGCCGTGGGCGACGAGCTCGGCGCCCTCACAGAAGTCCGCCAGCTGAGCGACGCCCTCGACGGGCGCGGGGGCACCCTCGATGTCGGCGGCATCCAGCCCCACAAGGCGTTGCACCGCGAGCGGGATGGGCACGCCGGGGTCGACGACCAGCTCCATCTCGCGCAGCCGGCGCATCTCGAGGTCGAACCGCACCGCGCCGATCTCGAGTACGCGGTCGCTCTTCGGCGACAGGCCGGTGGTCTCGAGGTCGAAGGCGACGTACTCGCTGGGCGCAGACACCGCCCGATTGTAGGGAGCGTCCGAGCTGTGCCCAGCAGCCTGGGCGCAGGCTACGCCGCGGGCGGTGCGGCGGCGCTGCCTGCCGCCCGGTATTCGGGAGGGAGCATCCGCGAGATCGCGTCCATGATCGCTGCGGCGGCCGCATGGTTGTCGGCTCTTGGTCTCTGGCCGGAGGCGGGAAGGGTCACCGGAGGGCCGTAGCGGAGGTGGACGTCGCCGCGGTGGATGCGGTTGGTGCCGCGGGGGAGCACCTTCTCGGTTCCCCACACCGCCGCCGGGATCACCGGGACGCCGCCGTGGCGGGCGATGAACCCGACCCCCGGCTGGGGTTCCCGGAGGCGACCGTCAGGGGATCGTGAGCCCTCCGGGTAGACCAGCACGATGTGGCCGTCGCGGAGCAGGCCCAGGGTGTGTCGCAGCGCAGTGCGGTCGGCGCTGCCCCGGACCACCGGGTATGCGTTGAAGGCACGGAACAGCCAGCGCCAGCGAGCGCCGGCGAAGTGCTCGCTCTTGGCCATGTAGTACACGTCGAGGCGGGGGATCAGCGCGCCGGTCAGCGGCGGATCGGCGGCGCTGATGTGGTTGCCCACCACCAGCGCTCCGCCGCTTGCGGGAACGTTGTCGAGTCCCTGGACGTGGAGCCGCGGTCCCAGGATGGTTGCGGCAAGCAGCCGCATGATCGCGCGCAGCAGCGCGTACCTCATCGCGCGGAGAGCGGGTGTAGCCCAGCAGCGGCGCACACGGACAGTGCGTACGCGATCATCTCGTCCTTGCCCATCATGGAAGTGTCGATGACGCGTGCGTCATCAGCACGGCGCAATGGCGATGCCGTGCGCTGCGAATCGGATCGATCGCGGTCACCGACCTCAGCGCGGATGGAGCTGCCATCGGTGTTGGCGCCACGCGCGCGCAGCTGGGCGAGGCGCCGCTGCTCGCGCACCGCCTGCGGTGCGTCCAGATAGAGCTTCACCGCCGCTCGCGGGAAGACCACCGTGCCGCAGTCGCGCCCGACCGCGACGGCGCCGTCGTGTGCAGGGCGGCGCTGCAGCTCGAGGACGGCGGCGCGGACCTGCGGTTCGCCGGCGATAGCCGCCAGCAGTGCGGCGTGGCGGGGGTCGTGCAGCTGGGCGGCGGCGGCCACGCCGTCAACCAGCACGGTGCCACTGCCGGAACGTGGGTCGGTGTCGACGCTCAGCGACGTTCGCCGGGCGAGCATGCCGAGCACCTCCGGGTCGGTGCCGTCGATCCCGGCGCGCACCGCAGCCACCATCACACCGCGGTAGAAGAGCCCGGTGTCGATCAGCGGGAGGCCGAGATCTTTGGCCAGCGCCCGCCCGAGCGTGGACTTCCCGCTTCCTGCGGGCCCGTCGACGGTGACGATGCGTCCGTTGTTCACGCGCCGGCCGCGCTCCCCGACCCGGCCGCGGCCCGCAGCGCGGCGATCTCCTCGTCGTCGAGCCTGCGGCTCTTGCCGTCGCCAAGGTCGCCGAGCGCTATCGGTCCCACCGCGACCCGGCAGAGGTCGGCGACGCCATTGCCGACCGCCGCGAAGAGGCGCCGCACCACGCGCTTGCGCCCCTCCGCCATCACCACGTCGACCGCGTCGCTGCCGGGCGAGCCGCGAACATCGACCGCTGCCGCCGTTCCGTCGTCGAGCACGACGCCCGCGATCATGGTGCGGACCTGCTCGTCGGTCAGCGAAGCGGTGGGGATGACCCGATACGTCTTGTGCAGCCCGTGGCGGGGATGCGCGACACGGTGGGCCAGCTCGCCGTCGCTGGTCAGCAGCAGCAGCCCGCGGCTGTCGGCGTCCAGCCGCCCCACCGGGACCAGCCCGGCGATGGCGGGCACGAGGTCGGCAACCGTTCGCCTCCCCTGCGGATCGTGCATCGTCGTGATCACCCCGACCGGTTTGTTGAGCGCCAGCGTCACCGGCTGCGGGCGTGTCGCCGGGATGCGCCTGCCGTCGACGGTGACGGCGTCGGCGTCGGCGTCGATCCGCGCGCCGATCTTCGCCGGCTCCCCGTTGACGCGCACCCGTCCGGCGGTGATCAGCTCATCGGCGGCGCGGCGTGAGGCAACCCCACGACGGGCGAGGAACCGGTTGAGGCGCTCGCCGCCGTTCGCGGCGGCGCCTGTCACGGCGCGGCGCCGGCGTCGGGCGCGGCGCTGACCGCGAAACGGTCGATCTCGGCCGATTCTCCGAGCGGGGGAAGGTCATCGATGCGCTCCAGCCCGACGATCTGGAGGAAGCGCAGCGTGGTGCCGAACAGCCTCGGGCGACCCGCCGTCTCCTGTCGGTCCACCTCGACGATCAGGCCGCGCCGCTCGAGGTTGTCGAGCACCGCCTCGCAGTTGACGCCCCTGATCGCCTCGATGCCGGCGCGGGTCAGCGGCTGGCGGTAGGCGACGATGGCCAGCGTCTCCAGGGCGGGGCGGCTGAGCCGGGTCGGCTTCTCAGGTTGCAGAGCGCGCTGCACCGCCCAGGCGGTCTCGGGGCGGGTGACCAGCTGGACCTGGTTGTCGTGGCGCTGGAGCATCAGCCCGCGGCCGCGCAGCTGATCGGCGAGGGCCTCGGCGGCGCCGGCAACTGCGGCCGGTGTCCGTCCCACGATCGCTGCCACCTCTGCCAGGGTCACCGCCCGGTTGAGCGAGAAGCACACCGCCTCGACGGCAACGGCGAGGTCCTCGGGCTCGGCCCCGGCCACACCCTCGGGCACGACGGCGCGGCCGAACCCGTCGAGCGCCAGCTCAAATGTCTCGTCATCCGCCGCGACACCCGGCCCGAGCTCATCCACCGGCGTGCACCATGATCGGGCCGAAGGGCTCCTTCTGGTCGACGATGGCCTCACCGAGGCGAAGCAGCTCGAGCAGGGCGAGGAAGCAGGCCACCGCCTCGAGGCGCGTGGTCACGGTGGCAAACAGCTCTTCGAACGCGAGCCGCCCGCCACGCAGGCGGTCGCGGATCTGCGCCATCTTCTCGTCGACCGAGAAGATGACCGCGCCCACGGCCAGAGGCTCGGCCTCGTCGAGGCGCAGCAGCACCTCGCGGAAGGCCGCGGCCAGCCGTTCCGGGGGGATGCGCAGGCGCTCGACCGGGATGACCTCGGGCGCCACCAGGCCGAGGAAGCTGCGGGTTCCCTCCTCCGCAGCCTCGGCGAGCAGCGCCTCGGCGGCCGCTTTGAAGAGGCGGTACTCGCTCAAGCGCCGGCCCGCGTCATCCACCTCGGCCTCGTCCTCGGAACCCTCGTCCCCGGCCTGGTTCGGGTTGAGCCTCGCCGCCTTGAGGGCAACCAGGCGCGCCGCCAGGGAGAGGAAGTCGGCCACCTCGCGGAGGTCGACCTGCTCGCCGGCGGCCTGCATCCGTTCCCGATACTGCCCGGTTATCTCGGCGACAGCGACGCCATCGAGGTCGACCTCACCGCGCTGGGCGCGGACCACGAGCTGTTCCAGGGTGCCGCTGAACCCGGCCACCTCGACGTGGAACCGCTCCGCAGGCTCGGCCTCGGACACGCCGGGCGGTGTGGTCACGGGGGTGTCACTCATCTCGCCAGCATGGTAGGGATCCGCGAGCCGGCGGTCGCGGCCAGGGCGTTCATCCGCCGGCTCGGGCGCGACGGCGGCGGCGCGCCGGCGCGGGCTCCGGGGCGGCCGCGATGGTCTGCACGGCCTCTCCCCGCAACTCCATCGCCCGCGCCAGCGCGGCATCGGTGACCCGCCCGGACATGAGCCGGGCGATCTCGGCGAGGCGATCGTCGCCGTCGACCGCGACCAGTGCGGCCACGGTGCCGGCGGAGGTGTCGCGCTTGCGCACCAGGAGGTGCCCGGTTGCCCGGGACGCGATCTCGGCGCGATGGGTGACGGCGATCACCTGGCGGTGAGCACCCGTGGCGGCGAGGAGGTCGCCGACCCGTGCGGCGGTCTCGCCGCCGATCCCCGTGTCCACCTCGTCAAGAACCAGCAGCGGCGAGCCGGCCTCGGTGACGCATGCGGAGATCGCCAGCACCAGTCGCGAGAGCTCGCCTCCGGACGGACCCTCGTCGAGCGGCGCGGGGATCGCCTGCCGGTTGGTGGCCAGGCGGAACTCCACCTCGTCGATGCCGGCCGGACCGCAGCGCACCAGGGCACCGCCGGCCTCGACGCCGTCCATGTCGGCACGGCGGTCGAGGACGACGCGCAAGGTGGCGTGCGGCAGCTCGAGCAGGTGGAGGGCGGCCTCCACGTCGCTCTCGAGACGGCGCGCGGCCAGGCGGCGCCGCTCGGAGAGCTTCAAGGCCAGCTCGCCGGCACGCGTCCGGGCCGTGGCCGCCAGCGCCTCGGCCGCGGTGAGGCGGGCGCCGCCGTCCGCGCCGGCGCCGAGCAGCTCCTGGGCCGCGGCCAGGGCCTCGAGCGCCTGCTCGAGCGAGCCGTGGCGTCGCCGTACGCGGACGAGCAGGTCGAGCCGCTCCTCCACCAGGGCGAGGCGCTTCTCATCGAGGTGGACGGAGTCGCTGTGGCGCCGCGCGGCCGCGCCGAGGTCGCGGAGCTCCTCGAGCAGAGTCGTCGCCTCCGTGGTGAGCGCGTCGAGGCCGGCGTCGATCCCGCTCAGCGCCGCCGATCCGCTGACAGCGAGCGCGAGCTGGTCCGCGGCGCCAGGACGCTCATCGTCGCCACCGGCGGCGCGGCGCAGTCCATCGGAGGCCGCAGCCAGGGCGGCGGAGTTGCGTAACCGCAGCCGCTCGCTGGCCAGCTGCTCGTCCTCCCCCGCGACCAGGCCGAGATCGGCCAGGCCGGTCACCAGCTGGGCGGCGGCCTCGAGTTCGGCGGCACCGGCGGCCTGGCGGCGGCGCACCTCGGCAAGGGCGATGACCGCGGCGCGCCACTCGGTCACCGCCTGGCGCAGCTCATCACGAAGATCGCCGGCGGCGGCCGCGATGTCGAGGATGTCGCGCTGCCGGTTGCGCTGGAGCAGCCGGCGGCTCGCTCCCTGGAGGGTGATCTCAGCGAGGGCCTCCCCCACCTCGCGGAGCACCGCCTGGGAAACCAGCGCCCCGTTGATGCGGCAGGAACCGCGCCCGGCGCGACTGAGGTCGCGGGTGAGGGTGGTCAGCTCGTCAGCGGGGATGCCGATCGAGGCGAGGCGCTCCCGCACCGGCCCGGGCGCCTCATCGAACACGGCGCTGACCCGAGCGGTCTCGCTGCCGGCACGGACCGGGTCGCCGTCCACCCGTTCGCCGAGCGCCAGCCGCAGGGCGCTGATGCACACCGACTTGCCCGAGCCGGTCTCGCCGGTGAGCGCGGTGAACCCGGCGGGCAGTGGCGCCAGCGCATCGGCAAACACGGCAAGGTCGTGGATGCGGATCTCGACGAGGCTCACGAACGCGCCTCGATGACCCCGGGGCCCTCCTGCGTATCGTCGATGGGTCGGACCAGGTTGGGGCGCTCGAGATCCTTGAGCGGCAGCCCGAATCTTACCTTGTCGCGCAAGCGGCTGAGGAATGACGGCGAATCATCGAAACGCACGAAGGCCAGCTCCGGCCCGGGACGCACGATGATCTCGGCGCCGTTACGCAGGCGCGCCTCGCCGCTGCCGTCAGCGGCGACGTTGACCCGGCCACGCTCGACGGTGATGCGCAGCGTGACCATCTCCGGGAGCACGATGGCGCGGCTGATCACCGCGTGCGGCGCCAGGGGCACCACCACCACGGCTCGGACCCGAGGGTCGATCGGAGGCCCGCCGGCGCTGAACGCATAGGCGGTCGACCCGGTGGCGGTGGCCACGACCAGGCCGTCGGCATCGAACTCGCCGAGAAGCTCGCCGTCCTGCTCGACGCGGATGCGGGCGAGCGCCACGCCGCCCGACTTGACCGCCACCTCGTTGAGCGCCAGCGACTGCAGCGGGGGGGTGGCGTCGTCTCCGGGGACGATCACCTCGAGCATCGAGCGTGGCTGGGTGTGGTAGCGGCCGGCGGCGTACGCCTCGAGCGCTCCGGGCAGGTCGGCCACCTCGACGTCGGTGAGGAAGCCGAGACGGCCACGGTTGACGCCCATCACCGGGATGCCGTGCGGCGCCACCAGGCGTGCCCCGTAGAGGAAGGTGCCGTCGCCGCCGATGGTGACCAGGAGGTCGGTGGCGGCGGCGTGCTCCGCGACCGTCCTCTCCGGGTGGCGGACCTCCACCCAGGCGTCGTAGCCGAGCTGGCGGGCGCGGGCGACGGCCGGCTCGACGGCGTGGTGCTCGCCGGGGTGAAGCAGGAAGCCGATCTGGCGCTTGCTCATCCCGTCTGCTCCAGCAGGCGAAGGTGCAGCAGCCACTCCTGGTTGCCCTTGGCGCCGCGCACGCCCGCCGCCACCGGCTCGTCGAGCGCCGCGACGACGCCCGTGTGCGCCATCCAGTCACCCAGCTCGGCGAGGGCGGCCGCCGTGCATCCGGGGTCGCGCACCACGCCGCCCCGGCCCACCGCGTCGCGGGCCAGCTCGAACTGCGGCTTGAACAGCGCGACCACCTCGGCCCCCGGGGCGAGGCGGGCCAGGCCGGGAAGAACGGCGCGCAGCGAGATAAAGGAGAGGTCGAGAGTGATCAGCGACGGCACCGGGCCGTCGAGGCGGTCGAGCCTGCGCACATTGGTGCGGTCCATGACCCTGACGCGGTGGTCGGCGGCAAGCCGAGGATGGAGCTGCCCGTGGCCGACGTCCACGGCGTAGACCACCGCGGCGCCGCGGTGCAGGAGCACGTCAGTGAAGCCGCCCGTGCTGGCCCCGGCGTCCAGGCAGGTGCGACCGGTGCAGTCGACTTCCCAGCGCTGGAGCGCCGCGTCCAGCTTGAGCCCGCCGCGCCCGACCCACGGGTGGGTGCGATCGGTGAGCCGGATC
>JANWHI010000020.1 GCA_025450495.1 Candidatus Dormiibacter sp.
CTTGGGGTCGAACGCCTCCAGCTCCCGGTTGGTTCGGTGGTGCCAGACGAGCGCGTAGATGCCCAGCGAGAGCACCACACGCACCGGCACGAGCAGGGCCGGGCGCGTCGGCCCGACTGGACCGAACCACGATCGCGAAGGCGCGGGCGTCGCCGACGGCAGATCGACGTCGAGGCCAGTAGCCGGCAGCGGCTGCTGCTGGGATGGCGACGCCGCCGGCTCACGGGTGGACCAGGTCACCACCTCTCCATCTGCTTCGACAGCAGGGGCCTGGGGCGGTGGCTGCGGGGACGGCGCTGTGGCGACGTCCTCCCGACCGGGCATGCCGACATATGCGAAGGCCAGGTCAAATGTCGGACCCGCCTCAGGTGTCGTCGCTTCCCCGTCGGCGCGCTCCGCGAGCGGTGCCGGGGGCTCCTCGGCCGGCATTTCCTGCGACGGTGCGTCGCCAGCGGTCGCCGGGATGACCAGCGCGCCCGGCTCGCGAAGCAGCTTGCGCAGCACGCTGAGCATCCGGTGATCGTCAACGCGGTACGCGGTCAGAACCCCCATACGCGAGCCCATCAGCTCGCGAGCCGCGTCGTCTCCGAACAGGCGGCGACCGCCGGTCATCCAGACGGCGTCGGCAAAGGCGCCTCCGGTGACGAGCGCAGCCGCGTGCGGCTTCGGACAGGTCAGCACCAGCAGGCAGTCGGGCAGCAGCGGCACCATGGCCTCGAGGTCGAGGACGTTGGCCATCGCGTCCGACCAGAGCACCGGGCCGAGGGGCAGCGGGGGGAAGTCCGTATCCGGGGGACCAGATCCGTTGGAGCTGGACGGTGCATCGGCCTCGAACAGCGCGATGAGCTCGTCAGCGGTGAGATCCAGGGTCTCCTCGGTGACATCGGCGCGGCGCCAGGTGGCCACGTAGATCTCGGTCGGAAGCTCGGCTACCAGCGCGGTCAGCGCGTCGTCCCCCGCCAGGATGCGCCCATCGGCCATCTCGAAGGTGACGTGGCGGGGATGGCCGCACCTGAAGAAAACGCTGGCGTGAGCACGGTCCCAGGCGACGTCGAGGGCTCCAGTGCGCTCGCGGTCGCCGGCTGCCGAGATCTCGCGCAACATCATGGCGTGCGAGGAAGTTGCCATGTGCTCGATCCTAACTTGGCCCCAGCGCACGTCATCACGCCAGCGTCACCGGGAGGTGGCGCGGCAACGACGGTTTGACACAGTTCCCCGACGCCGCCGCCCGCCCCGACCGCGCGGTCCGGCCGGCCGGGTGCTCGAATACGCCCGCGGGAGTAGTTGAGGTCGCCGATCTCCCCCGCCGGGAGTACCGAAAGCCGACGCCGCCAGGGGACGACAAGGCCGCCACCCAAGGACGACCATGGGCGCTTCAGGCCAGTACAGGAGGACTCCGAGCACATGGGCGGTGGACGGGTCATCGACGTGTACCCGCGTCATGCTGTCGCCAGCCTCGGCGCGTGGGCGCTCTACCTGGACGGCAGCCACAGCGCCCTGCAGAAGGCGCGGCGGCGGCGGCTTGTCACCGACACCCGCGCCCGCGGCCAGCGGTTGCTGGTCTCCGAAGGCCAGGCGGAGCCATGGGAGACGGTCACCACTCCTCCGAATCCCGCCGGGGGTGCAATGTCCAGCTGCCCAGTCGAGCGCGTCATCGAGAACTACAACGACTGCATCCGCTGGACTCAGCAGACCGTTCCCCGCCTGTATGCGTACATCTTCTGGGGGGCTGAGTACTGGCTCCTCCGTGAATCGAGCGGCGACCCGCGCTACATGCAGGCCTTCGGCCGCATCCTGGAGGAGAGCGGCTGACTGCGAGGATCGATCGCACCGGGGTGGTGCTCACCGCCCTGTCGGCGGCATTCTTCGGCAGCCTGGCGATCTACGGCAAGGACGCCGATCGGATCGGCATCCCGCTGACCGAGCTTCTGGCCGTCAGGTTCGGCGCCGCGGCGGTGATCCTCTGGGCCATCGTGCTGGTGCGCCGTGAACGTGTGCGGTTGGGATGGCGCACCACCGGCCTGGTCGCCATGGGGCTCCTCTATGTGGGCCAGGCGGCCACGTACTTCACCAGCCTCAAGACCGTGCCCGCCGCGGTCACCAGCATCCTTCTGTATCTCTACCCGGTCGCAGTCATGCTGCTTGCCGCCGCGTTTCTCGGCGAGCGACTGAATCGAGTGCGTGTGGGGGCGCTGCTGCTCGCCGTCCTCGGCGTGTTCACCGTCGTCAACCCGTTCAGCGCGCACGGCACCATTGATCCCGCCGGCCTGCTCTTCGGGCTCGCCACCGCCGCCATCTACGCGACCTACATCCTCGTCGGACGCGTGCTCCTCCGCGACGTCTCGTCGGTGGTGGCCACGGCGTTGATCGCGACCACCGCGGGTGTGGTGCTGGCGGCGGCGGCCGCGCTGCACGGTCAGTTGCGCCCGCTCAGCTCAGGTGGATGGGCGCTCGCCCTGTCGATGGCAGTGGTGGCGACGGCGATCCCGGCGACCATGTTCCTCGCCGGGCTGGCGCGCGTCGGGGCCACGCGCGCCGCGATCATCAGCACACTCGAGCCGGCGACGACTGTCATCCTCGCGGCGCTGCTCCTCGGTGAGGACCTTGGGCCGGTGCGCCTCGTCGGTGGCGGCCTCATCCTGGTGGCCGCCGTGGTCGTCGCCCGCAACGTGCCGGCCGACCTCGCCGAGGCCCGCGTTCGCGAGTGAGCGCGCCCGCCTGACGCATCTCAGGGCGCCGCGGGCTTGCCCCCTGCCGGGTGGTCCTCGGCGGCTGGCTCGTCCATCGGGTCGACAGCGCCGGCCACCTCGTGCTCGGCGAGCTCGTCGGGATGGATGGCGGCGTGCACCGCGGCGGCCAACTCCTCGAACGGGATGGCCAGCTTGTTGACCTCCCCACTCTCTTCGGCGACCACTTCCTCCGCAGCCGCTTGCGCGGCGTCGAGTCGCTCACGGAGGCTGTGGTGTTGCGGGCCGGTGTCCTCGTCGCTCATGCGCGGCATGGTACGGGGTTGGCGAGAACCTCGCGATAGACATCGGCCGTGGCCCGAGCGGTCGCGTCCCAGCTGTAGCGCTCCCCGGCGCGGCGCAGGGCCGTCTCGCTCAACCGAACGCGCAGGCCAGGGTCATCGAGAAGGCGGCCGATCGCCCGCGCCAGCGCGCCGGCGTCGCCAGGCGGCACCAGCAGCGCCGTCTCGCCATCGCCACCCACCACCTCGGGGAGCGCGCCGGCGGTGGTCGCCACCAGCGCGACGCCGCAGGCCATCGCCTGCACCGCCGGGATGGAGAAGCCCTCATAGAGCGACGGCACCACCGCAACCTCTGCCTCAGCGTAGTGCCGGGCCACTGCGGCGTCATCGATGCCGTGAACGAAGCGCACCGTGTCAGCCAGTTGCAGTTCGCGGACCGTCCGCTCGACGGCTCCGCCGCGGCGTGCTGCGCCGAGGAGCACAAGCTCCACCGCCCGCCGTGTGCGCAGTGCTGCCACCGCATGCAGAAGCGGCACTACTCCCTTGAGTGGGACGTCCGCGCTGGCCACCGCGAAGATCCGACCGGGCACCCGCGCGGTGCCCGGGTGCGGCGCGAACACCTCATCATCGACCGCGACGGGGATGACCCGGATGCGCGCCGGATCCACTCTCATCCGGTCGATGATGTCCCGCCGTGACTGGGTGCTGACCGTGATCACGCGCGGCAGCCGGCGCGCGACGCGATCCTGCATGGTGTGGAACTGGTACCAGCGACGCAGCGTCAGCCGGCGGCCACGGTGCTGCTCGCGTGCCAGCTCGAGATCGCGATCGATGACCACGGCGTGGTGCACGCTGGCGACCACCGGGACGCCGGCCCGATGCAGACCGAGCACTCCCCAACCCAGACACTGGTTGTCGTGGACGATGTCGAATTGCGCACGACGCGCGAGCAGGACTCGGCGCGCGCGCAGGCTGAAGGTCAGTGGCTCAGGAAAGGCGGCGGTGCAGAGGGTGAGGTATTCGAGCACGTCGATCCAGTCGCGGAACTCGTCGCGGCGCGGCAGGCGGAACGGATCGTCGGTGCGATACAGGTCGAGGCTGGGCACGCGCACCAGCGGAACTCCGTCGCTGAGCACGGGATACGGCTGCCCCGCGAAGACGGTGACCTGGTGCCCGAGGCGCCGCAGCGCCGCGGATAGATGACTGACATACCCGCCCTGGCCACCGGAGTACGGGTTGCCGCGGTACGCGAGCAGGGCGACACGGAGGAGGGTGGGATCGGACACGGCCGGGCGATGCTACTCGGGCAGCGCCATCGCAGCGCGCGGATCAGGGGGCTGGGCGCTATCGTCAGGACGATGCTGGAGATCGCACATCCCACCCTGCCTGCCTCGGTGATGAGCGCCGCCGACCTCGACAGCGCTCGGGCTGCTCGGGGCTTCATGCCCGACGCGGAAGGGCTGGTGTTGCATCGCGCGGCCGTGGGCGCCGCTCCATGTGGTGCCATGCTCGAGGTCGGCGGCTACTGCGGCAAGTCGGCGGTCTACATCGGCAGTGCCGCACGCGAGCACGACGGTGTCCTCTTCAGCATCGACCATCATCGCGGCTCCGAGGAGAATCAGCCCGGCCAGCTCTACTGCGACGCGGCCGTGATCGATCGTCGCACCGGGCGGATCGACAGCCTGCCTCACCTGCGGCGCACGCTCGAGGATGCTGGGCTCGAGGATTGGGTGATCGTGGTGGTCGGCGACTCGATGTCGGTGGCGCGGCACTGGTGCACACCGCTGTCGCTCCTCTTCATCGACGGCGGCCACACCGAGGCGGCGGCGCACGCGGACTACATGGGGTTCTCACCGCACCTCGACGACGGCGGGCTGCTGGTGATCCACGACGTCTTCCCCGACCCCGCCGATGGCGGCCAGGCTCCCTTCCACGTCTACCGCCGTGCACTTGACGACGGCTTGCGCGAGCTGACCGTCGAAGGCAGCCTGCGCGTGCTGCAGCGCTAGGTGGTTGCGTTGAGCAGCTCAGCGACCACCCCGCCGCTGACCGCGTCGGCCGCGAGCACCACCGCGGCTGCGGTCCAGCTGGGCTGCTCATCGGGGGGGAAGATGCAACCGTCGGTGAAGTTGGCGCCCGTCCAGTAGGCGGCGTCGTCACCGCGAAGGTGTTGCGCCCATTCGAGCAGCTCCGCGGCACGTTCGCCGTCGCCACAGCGCACCATCGCCAGGGCCAGCTCGCACGTCTCCGCAGCGGTGATCCAGGGGCGGTCCGAGACACAGCGAACCCCGCGTTGCGGCACCACGAAGTCCTCCCACCGCGACTCGATCCGCTGGTGGGCATCGCTCCCGGTGATGACACCACAGAGCACCGGGTAGTACCAGTCCATCGCCCAGCGGCGCTTGTCCTCAAAGCTGTCGGGCGCGCTGCGCAGGGCGTGCGCCAGGCGGTCCCGTGCCACCGTCCACTCCGGGTGGGGCACGCCGAGTGCCTCGCCGAGTCGCGCGGCACACGCCAGGCTGAGGTGCACGCAGGAGGAGCCGGTCACCAGGCCGCGGCGCCACGGTCGCCCGGCCGCGTCGCACGCCCACCACAGCGTGCCGTCCTCGCCCTGCAACGACAGCACGAAGGCGAGTGCGCGTTCCACGCACGCAAATCCCGCTCGCAGCTCGGTATCCGCCGCGCCACAGAGCAGGTGCAGCCACAGCCCGGTGGCAAGGTACGCGCACAGGTTGGTGTCGAGCGTCGGGTCGATCACCTGGCCGTTGCGATACGCGGCAGGCCAGGCGCCGTCCGCCCGTTGCACCCTGGCCAGCCACGCGTAGGCACGGGACGCCTCGTCGCACCGGCCGCCGACGTCGAGCGCCATCGCCGCTTCGACGTGGTTCCACGGATCGACCTGGCCGCCGGTGTACCAGGGGATGCTGCCGTCGGCGTGCTGGACGCGGGCGATGGCGGCCACGGTTGCGCTGACATCGCCGTGTGTCAGCGAGGCACCGATCATCGAGTGGTGGCGATCGTCGGCCGCTGCGCGTACACCACCACGCTCTTGCCGAGGACGGGGTTGAGAGCGCTCTCGACGGTGCGGGTCCAGCGTGGACGGCGCGTCAGGTCGTAGACGAGAAATCGGTGGTACAGTCTCGCCGCCAGCGCCTGGTCGCGCGACATGCCGAGCGCGCAGCGCAGCCACCAATACGGCGAGTGCAGGGCATGCGCGTGATGATGCGGCCCGGTGATCACCAACCCCGATCGGCGCAGTCGTTCGACGAGCTCGCGCCGCCGGTAGATGCGGATGTGTCCTCCGGGCACTTCGTGGTACTCGCTCGACAGCGCCCAGCAGACTCTTTCCGGCCACCATCGCGGCACCGTGACCGCCAGCACCCCGCCGGGTCGCAGCACTCTGCCCAGCTCGGCGATGGCCGCCGAATCGTCGTGGATGTGTTCGAGCATCTCGGCGGCGATGACGACGTCGAATTCGGCTTCGTCGAAGGGCAGGTTGCGCGCGTCGGCGACGACGGTGCGCAGGCTGCCGCCGTCGGCGACCTCGCCCGCGAGAGCCATGGCGGCGGCCATTCGCTCAACCTCGATGAGCGCCGCGCCGTCGACGTCGGTGGCGGTGACCTCGGCACCGTGGCGGAGTGCCTCGAATGCGTGGCGCCCGTTGCCGCAGCCCACGTCGAGGACACGCATGCCCGACCGGAGCCGCAGCCGGGCGAAATCGACGGTCAGCACGGCTCAGGGCGCGCTGTAGCGATTGCACAGGACTGACTGACCACGGGCTGACACGGTAGCGTGCCGGTCACCTAGTCCGCTGTCACCGCCCTATTGCGACGTACGCTCAACTACCATGCTGTTGATGGCGTCAGAGCGCGACGCGCGGAAGGCAGCGTCCGATCTTCTGTCGCGCATCCTTGAACGTTATGATCCCGCCGCTTTCGATGTGCCGGATCGCGAGGCGCGCGTGCGCCTTGTCGTCGTTGGCGGCAGCGGCGAGGAATGGGGCTGGGACACGGTTCTTACCGGCGGCGAGGCGCGGCTTGTGCCCGCCACCGGCCGCAGACGTCCCGATGCGCAGCTGTCTGCCGACCTGGCAACCTGGCGCCACATCGCCGACGACGTGCGTGCTGGCCTGACCGCGTACCGCGCCGGGCGGCTCACCATCCGATACAACCTGCACCTGGCGGTCGGCCTGCTCGCCGCCACCGCGACGCGTGAGCGCGGCCGGCTCGAGGTGCACTTCGCGTCCACCTCCGCGGGCCGCGTTTCGACGCTGGTGGCGGGCGTCGGCGACCCGGTGGTGATGATCCACGGTTTGGGAGCGACCAAGTCCTCGTTCCTGCCCACCATCGCCGCGCTGTCGCCGTCCTTCCGCACCATCGCCATCGACCTTCCCGGCTTCGGCGACGCATCCAAGCCGCTGGGCGCCGCCTACGACGCCGCGTTCTTCGCCCGCTCGGTGGTCGACGCGCTCGACACCATGGCGCTGCCGCGCGTCCATCTCGTCGGTCACAGCCTAGGCGGGCGAGTGGCGCTGGAGATGGCCATGCGCCACCCTGAACGTCTCCAGTCGATGACGCTGATGATGCCGTCGATGGCCTGGCGCCGCACCCGGCGATGGGCACCCTACCTGCGCTTGTTGCTGCCCGAGCTCGGCGTCCTCCAACTCGTGCCTCGGGCGGTCGCCGACCCCGTGGTGCGGCACCTTGTGCCCGGGACGGACAGCGGCTGGGGTGCGGTCGCCGTCGACGAGTTCCTGCGCGGGTTCCTCGATCCGCGCGGCCGGGCTGCGTTCTACGCGGCGGCACGCCGCATCTACCTCGAGGAGCCGAGCGGCCCCAACGGTTTCTGGGCGCGGCTGCCCGGCATCACCACGCCATCGCTCTTCATCTGGGGGCGGCGGGACCGGCTGGTTCCGGCCGCCTTCGGCGGCCATGTTCGCAAGGCTCTGCCCAGCGCTGAACACATCACCCTCGACTGTGGTCACGTCCCGCAGCTCGAGTGCCCGGCTGCGCTGCACGCAACGATGCGGCGTTTCCTGGTCGGTCACGCGTTCCGTGCCCAGCCCGCGACCGCGGGAGCAGCCCGGCTTCCCTCAGCGGCCGCGCGACACTGACGCCGCCCGCTTTTCTTTCTTCGTCTTCGGCACCACGAGGTCACGCTTCACCACCTTGCCGGTGGCGTTGCGCGGCAGTTCGTTGACGAATGTGACCCCTCGCGGCACCTTGAATTTCGCCAGCCGCGAGCGCACATGGTCGCGCACCCCGTCCTCGCTGAGCTTGGACCGCGGCCGTCTGACCACGAAGGCGTGGAGGCCCTGACCCCATCTCTCGTCAGGAACCCCGATCACAGCAACATCGACGACATCGCGATGCCCCAGAAGAAGTTGCTCGACCTCCTCGGGAAAGACGTTCTCGCCACCGGACACGAGCATGTCATCCTCGCGTCCCTCAACGAACAGCCGGCCTTCGTCGTCGAATCGCCCGAGGTCGCCCGTCGCCATCATTCCGTCGACGACGTCCTTGCCGCCACCTCCGGTGTACCCCTCGAACAGCATGTCGTTGGCAACGAAGATGCGTCCCGTCGCCGATGGCTGCACGTCGCGGCCGTCATCGTCGAGGAGGCGAACGGTGGTGCCGAAGGGGGGCCGCCCGGCTGTGCCCGGTGCCGCGCGCAGATCCTCCGGTGTGGCGATGGTCGCCGTCCCCACCTCCGTGGAGCCCACCAGGTTGCAGAGGCTGTCGCCGAACCCGTCCATGAACCGAAGAGCGAGCTCGCCAGGCAGGGCTGAGCCACTGACCGCGACCACCGTGAGCGAGCTGGTGTCGTAGCGCCGCCGCGTCCGCGCCGGCAGCTCGAGAATCGCCTGCAGCATCACC